>NZ_NHPF01000077.1:0-31121 GCF_002252925.1 Halorubrum sp. Ea8 | reverse complement strand
AGCGGCTGGGGCTTCGGAGGCGTTCACCGTCGACCCGTCGTCGACAATTTATAACCGAACGACGTCTCCGACGCTCTCTCGCTTGACACCTCCTCACGCCCCGTATCGGCCGAACCTATTCGGGCGTCGCTCCCGTACGTCGACTCGATGAAGGTGGGGCTCATCTCGGACATCCACGCGAACCTCCCGGCGCTCGAAGCGGTCCTCGACGACATGCCCGCGGTCGACCGGATCGTCTGCGCCGGCGACGTGATCGGGTACAACCCGTGGCCGGCCGAGTGCGTCGAGCGCGTGCGCGAAGTCGCCTCGAAGACGGTCAGGGGGAACCACGACCGCACCGTCGAGTCCCCGGAGCGGTACCGCGCGAACCGCATGGCCGAGGCCGGGCTCGAACACGCGAAAGCGACGCTCTCCGACGACCAGCTCGCGTGGCTCGACGGGCTCCCGCGCGCCGAGACGTTCGCGGGCGGGCGGTACCTGCTGGTCCACTCGCACCCGGCGGCCGAGCGCGAGGACGCCTACGTCTACCCCGAGGAGTTCCCGAACCTGGACCGCCACATGGGCGACTACGACGGGATCGTCCTCGGGCACACGCACGTGCAGGGGAAGCGGTCGGTCGCCGGCGGCGTCGTCGTCAATCCCGGCAGCGTCGGCCAGCCGCGCGACGGCGACCCGGCCGCCGGGTACGCCGTGCTTGACGCGGCGACGGACGACGTCACGCTCGAACGGGTCCCGTACGACGTCGACCGCGTGAGCGAGGCGATCGCCGACGCCGGGCTCCCGGAGCGCACCGCCGAGCGACTGTATCAGGGGAAGTGAGGTCCGGACGGGCCGGCCGCCCCGGAGGGATCGCCCCGCGTCACGGCCAGAGCCCGACGAGGAGCAGGACGTTCCGCGCGGCGGTCGCGAGCGAGAGGAGACCGACGCCGGCGCACATCAGCGTCGCGACGAGCCGCCGGGTCCCGCCCGCGACCGCGACGGGGATCCCGATGACGACCATCCCCGCGGCCTTGGTGAGGAGCATCCCGGGAACGAGTCCGAAGGCGGCGATGAGGGCGGCGCCGACCGGGGAGCCCTCGACGTACTGGCCGCCGCCGATCGCGACGTACGTGGACGCCACGTCGGCGGCGACTCCGACGGCGAGGAGGACGAGAGCGGCGGCGAGTCGCGATGGCACTGGCACACCGGAGGCGACGGACCATAATAAGCTTCCGGGGGTCCCGCGTATTCGGGCGACTCGAACCGGGTAAGCGATGCCTACCGGGCTGGCCGCGGACCGCGCACAGCACGACGCCATTTAAACCGACGCGTCGCCTACTACCGGTAATGAGTTCGTCCGACGACGAGTACGAGATCGCTGTGGTCGGCGGCGGGCCGGCCGGGCTGACGACCGCGCTGTACGGGGCCCGACTGGGCCACGAGACGGTGCTCATCGACAGGGGCGGCGGCCGCGCGGCGATGATGGCGGACACCCACAACGTGATCGGGATCACCGAGGAGACCTCCGGCAACGAACTCCTCGCGACCGGCCGCGAGCAGGTCCAGTCGTACGGCGGCACCTTCGAGCGCGGCTTCGTCACCGATGCGGTCGAGACCGACGACGGCCGCTTCCGGCTGACGACGAGCGACGCCGAGATCGTCGCGGACCGCGTCGTCCTCGCGACCGGGTTCTCCGACGAGCGCCCCGACCCGCCGCTCCCGCGGAACGCGAAGGGGCTCCACTGGTGTCTCCACTGCGACGCGTACATGTTCGTCGACGAGCCGGTGTACGTGATGGGCCACGGCGAGGCGGCGGCCCACGTCGCGATGATCATGCTGAACGTGACCGACGACGTGGACCTCCTGACCCGCGGCGCGGAGCCGACGTGGAGCGAGGAGACGGCGGCCCGACTGGAGGCCCACCCGGTTGACGTCGTCCACGAGGACGTCGCCGGCGTCGAGAACGACCCCGACTCCGGCTGGCTGGAGGCGATGGAGTTCGAGGACGGGACCCGCCGCGAGTACCGCGGCGGCTTCCCGATGTACGGCTCCGACTACAACACCGCGCTCGCGGAGGGACTCGGCTGTGACCTCACGGATGGCGTCGAGGTCGACGTCGACGACCACGGGCGCACGAGCGTCGACGGCGTCTACGCGGTCGGCGACGTGACGCCCGGTCACAATCAGGTCCCCGTCGCGATGGGACAGGGCGCGAAGGCCGGGATCGCGCTCCACAAGGAGCTCCGCGAGTTCCCGCGCTCGACGGAGGAGATCGCCCGCGACGGCCCCGTCGACGCCGACGAGGTACCCGCCATCTCCCCCGACCTCATGGCGACCGCGGTCGCCCACGAGGGACACGCCGGCGGCCCGCGCGAGGACCCGGGCCGCGAGGTCGAGCCCGAGGCGACCGCGGCCGACGACGACTGAGTCGGTTCGGCCGGGGATCCCCGGGGGCGACCGGGGCTCCCCGGAGGTCCCCGAGGCTCCCGTGGCTCCTCGGAGGTTCCCGTGAAGAGTCGTCGCTCGGGATCCCGCGATACCGATCCTTTTTGATCCGCAGCACCGGACGGCCAGTATGGGAACTATCGACGCGGACTTCGCCGACGAGACGGTCGTGGTCACGGGCGGATCGAGCGGCATCGGCCGCGCGGTCGCGACCGCGTTCGGCGACGCGGGCGCGACCGTGATCAACGCCGACGTCCGGAAGGATCCGAAGGACGTCGGCGCCGAGACGCCGACGCACGAGGCCATCGAGGAGCGCGGCGGGATCGCGACGTTCGTCGAGACCGACGTCTCCGACCCCGCCCAGATCGAGACGGTGATCGAGGCGGCCCGCGAGTTCGGCGGGGTCGACGTGATGGTGAACAACGCCGGCGTCCACCGCAGCCGCGAGTTCCTCGACGTCACCCCGGAAGACTTCGATTTCGTCCACGGCGTCAATCTCAAGGGCGCGTTCTTCGGCACGCAACTGGCGGCACGGGACATGATCAATCGCGGCGCCGAGGGAACGATCGTGAACACGTCGTCGACGACGGCCGAGCGCGCGGAGCGCGATCACTCGCACTACGCGGCGACGAAGGGCGGCATACAGATGCTCACCCGAAGCGCGGCGCTCGAACTCGACGGCTACGGGATCAGGGTGAACGCGGTCGCGCCGGGGCCGATCGCCACCGAGATCCGGGAGGGCTGGGCCGACGAGGCGCGCGACATCGACGGATTCGGCGGCCTCCCGTCCCGCGCCGGCACGCCCGCGGACCTGCGTGACGCGTACCTCTACCTCGCCTCCGAGGGGGCGAGCTACGTGACCGGCGAGACGGTCTGGGTCGACGGCGGAGCGAGTCTGTGATCCGCGCCCGAGCGGCGCCGGGTCGACGCGCGGTCGGCGGGCCTCTACCCCGCTCGAATGCCGCCTGACCGCGCGTCTGAGCGGCTCTCGTCCGGCGGCCGTCGACGGGATCAAACTCTTGTCCGGGAGGGTCCAACGCGGAAGTGATGAGCGCCACCTCCCCGCTGTCCGGGCCGCTGCTCTCCACGGAACAGACCCTCTGGGTGCTGATCGCCGCCGGGTGGTTCGTCATCGGCGGCGTCGCCCTAGTCGACGGGCGGCGGCTGTTCGGGGCCGCGTGGCTCCTCCTCGGGCTCGGGAGCGCCTATCGGATCTTCAGGACTGACTGAGCGGGTCGCGTAGACATCGGCAGGTCGCGTAGACATCGGCAGGTCGCGTAGACACCGGCGGGTCGCGGAACACAACGTATAGGCCGATCGCGGTCCGACATCGAGACATGCAGTGGTCCTCCGAGCGCAGCGGTTCCCTCCGGTGGGCGGGGCGGTCGCTCGCCGGACTCGTCGGCGCGATCCTGTGTCTCGACGTGCTGCTCCTGCTGGTCCCGGCGTCCGGCGGAACGGTAGAGGCGGTTCGAGTGATCCTCGCGGTCGCCGCGGCCCTGACGGTGCCGCTCGCCGTGGGGCTCGGCCTCGCGTACAGACCGATCTACGCGATCGGTGGCCTGCTGGCGGCGCCGCTCGTCGCGGTGTACGTCGTGTCCGGGCTGTTGCTCCCGTGGAATCAGCTCGCGTTCTACACGGGTCAGCGGACGCTCGAAGCGTTGCTGGCCGTCCCGGCGGTCGGCGACCGGCTCGCCGCGGCCGCTTTCGGCGGCTTTACCCTGTCGCAGCGGTCGCTCCGACTCGCGTTTCGCTACCACTACGCCGTCGTCGGGCTCGCCGCCGCGCTCGGTGGAGGCGTCTACGTCGCGGAAACTCGACGGGCGACCGGCGAGTGAGCGGTTCGACGGCGTCGTCCCTCGAGACGATGCGAGGGAATCGATCGAGAGATATGCGCCCGCGCGCAAGACGAGCGTCCTGACGCGTCCGAGAGCGGCGAGCCCGCTCGGTTCGTCGGGTCGACAGCAGCGAGGGTGCGTCCGTTACGGGGCCCGGAAATCCGAACGCATTAAGCGCCACGGGGGTCGGATGAGGCGGTCACCCGACCCGTGTACGCGGACCGCCGCGGGCTGTCGTCAGCGCGAGAGGTCGCCGACCGTGTAGTTCACCCTCACTTTCCCCGGATGTCGATGACGCTCGCCGTACCCGGCGCTCACGTCGACTCGTCGCTGAATTTCGACAACACCCGCGAAGCGATCGTATCCAAGGTGACGAGCGCCACGTTCACGTAGAGTCCGACTAAGAACGCGAGGCCGGAAATGAGTCCGGTGGCAGTCGTAGCGCTGTCGGTGAAGAGGAACGAGAACATGTAGAGACCCGCTGCCAGCAACAGCGCCGCGGGCACGCGGATGCCATTCTGCAGGAGGGAGAGGAGACTCCTGTCGAACTCTCTGAACAGCGTCGTGAAGAGGTAGCCCAGCGACCCCAGCAACGCGTACAGGTAGACGTACGACGGAACCGGCTCCGCGACCGGCCCCACGAACGGGAGTACGTTCTCGCCGAGCGATGTGACGACGCCGATAGCGAGCAGCACCAGTCCGAGTCCGAACAACAGGAGACTTCGACGGTCGCGGTACCAACGGGGTTCGTCGGGTCGTCTTCCCGCAGGGAGGATACTGAACGGTTCATCGTCCGTTGTCGCTGCCGACTCGCCGTTGCTTTCCTCGGTCAAGCTAAGCATCTGTTTGGCGACCGTCCCGAGGACCTGATAAACGCGCTCCACGTAGAAGCCCGCAACGAAAGCGAGCCCGGCGAATATCGCGTCCGGTGAAGCGAGAGTAAAGGAGAGTGCGTCGTCCACCGCGCCGTGAGCGAGATAGATCCCCGCGGCCAGACAGAGCGCCCCAACCGGACGGAGTCCCAAGCGCACGACTTGGATCCACGACCGGTGAACGTACGCCACGTCGTCCGTGTCCGGGTCGACGTCGGTGACGAAAGCGAGGAGGGACCTGGCCATCGCTCCGAAGAATCCGTACAGGTACACGTCGAACGGAACGCCGACACCCTCCGCGATCAGGTTCAGGCTCTCTATTGAGGCAGTGACGGCCGAAAGCGTGAGGAAGACGCCGCTCACGACGATCGCTTGTCCGACGGATACACTGTACCACGTGTTCGCGTACGCCTCGACCTTACTCAGTTTGCCCGCCTCTTCGACGTCCTGATCGACTGGTCCGCTCTCCTCGCTCTCGGTCGCGCCGTTCCCCTCAGTATAGGTTGCCATATGCTAACATGTTACGTAATAACATAACAAAGTTCTTCTCGAAAACATGAATGAATTGACGAAGCGACCATCGGCGGTAGCCGGTGGTATGCTGCGGATGGACGCTGCTTCGACTCGTATCGACGTGCGGCCCAGTGTCGTAGAACCGTGGCCAGCGATTGTGAAGAGGGGTTACAAATTAATGATATGAGGTTATTGGTAACAAGTGTTAGTGTCAGCGGACGAGCAACCAGACCGGCTCACAACACGATATGTCGAACGTCACGATTCGGCAGCCCGTCAGGGCGGCCGAGCTCACCGAACTCGATAGCACACCCGAGGACGACGGCGGTCTGACGGAGGCCGAACCCGCCGACGTGTTCCCCCAGTCGGTAGCCAGCGGTGGTCCGACCCCGGAGTCGGTCATCCTCTGGACTCGAATCAATCCCGAGCGATACGACCCGTCGGAATCGCTGTGCCTCGAGGTCGCGACTGACCCGTCTTTCGAAGACGACCCCAGGGTATTCGAGTTCGACGGCCCGGGGGTCAAACCGCCCGACAACTACACCGTTCGCGTCGACCTCGATCACGACGCCGTCGACGCGGACTCGGTCTATTACTACCGGTTCGTCTACCGCGGAGTGCGGAGCAACACCGGTCGGTGTCGGACGCTGCCGGCCGAGGACGGCGAACCCGAATCAGTTCGGTTCGGAGTGCTGAACTGTCAGGACTACCAGAACGGCTACTTCGGCGCGATGGCGCGGCTCGCGGAGACGGACGTCGACTTCGTGTTGCATCTCGGCGACTACATCTACGAACACGTCGCCGAGGGCGACCCGGGGGGCGTCGGTGGCCCGTACCCGGACCGACGGATCGAGCTCCCGGACAGCGGCACGCGCCCGATGAGTCTCGACGACTTCCGGCGCATCTACGAGACGTACAAGACCGATCGCCACCTCCAGCGACTTCACGAGCGCCACACCGTGATTCAGACGTGGGACGATCACGCCATCGCCAACGACCGGTACTGGGACTACGACGCCGGCGCACCGGTGTTCCCCGACCACCCGTGCGGCGACGTCCCGGAGTTCACGCGGTACCTCACCGCCGTCGGGATCCAAGCGTGGTGGGAGTTCGTCCCCGGACGCATCGAGTACGACCCGAGCGCGGACCGCCTTCACGAGTCGTTCGACCTGTATCGGAGCCTGCGGTTCGGCGACCTCGTCACGCTCGCGCTGACGGACGAGCGGCTTTTCAGAAGCGAACCGCGGTCGTGGCCGGCGGAGCTGCTCGACCCGTGGTCCGAGCCGGACACCTCGCGGACGATGCTCGGGGAGGCCCAGCGCGGGTGGCTGCGCGAGACCTTCCGCGAGAGCGAGACGGTGTGGACGGCGTGGGCCAACGCGGTGCTGTTCAAACGACTCTACTTCCTGGGCAAGGGGTTCATCTTCTGGGAAGACGCCTGGAGCGGGTTCGAGTCCGAACGACGGGAGATCGTCGACACCCTCACCGCGGTCCGAGAACGGGGTGACACGAACGTCGTGACGCTGACCGGGGACATGCACATGACGCTGGCCGCTCGCCTCCGGAACGAACGGCAGGGCGACACGCCGGTCGGCGTCGAGTTCATGACGCCGAGCGTGACGAGCGTCAATCCCCGCGAAAGAGCCACCGAGATCGGGCAGCGGGTCGGACTGGGACGCGAGTTCGGACGGTTCGTCTCGTGGCTCGTCAGGAGCGTGTCGACGTCGCGGGCGGCCGACTACCTGTCCGCTACCGGATTCCTCCCGGAGTTCGCGCTCTCCGACGGCTCCCACTGGGGGTTTTCCGTCATCACGTTCTCGCGCGAGTCCTGTCGATGGGACGTGTACTGGGTGGACAAGACGGACGATTCGGCGACCAGCGAGTGCCGGTCGGCCTATCGCGTTTCCGTCCCGGCGGGCGAGTATACGATTCACGAACGTCGTGAAGCGGGTCCAGGTCCTGACGGCGATGCGATCGGTACCGAGCGAAGCAACCCCGACTGATAGGGTTCAAACCCCTTTCGGCGATTTCTCTCACTTCGTTCGAGAAATGCGCCGGCCGGGACCCTCGCGAGCGAACAGCGTGAGCGAGCGAGGGTACGGGCGGCGCACGACCGAAGGGAGTGCGCCGGCCGGGATTATGAACCAGAGGAAGACGGTCCTGCTCGCTCACTTCGTTCGCTGCGCGGGCTGCGACTTCCAGGGTTCAAATCCCTCTCGGCGATTTCTCTCACTTCGTTCGAGAAATGCGCCGGCCGGGATTTGAACCCGGGCCATGAGCTTGGAAGGCTCAGGTCCTACCACTAGACCACCGGCGCGCGTGGGTGCGTCCGTCGCTGACGCGTGTAGACGTAGGCCGAACGAATCCAATAAACGTTCCGTGTTCCCGACGCCGGACGGATATCTCGGGGCCCGATGTGGTTCCGAGCGGCAGATAGTACTTAAAACACCACAATATCGCGGGCCGTTCCCGTACGCTTAGAACGCTTTTCAGGGAGTTAGAAGCCGGTTGGGGGAATATACGGGCTTCCACTCAACGTACATCCGTGAGGTGAGCACGATGTCATACCAATCAGGAAATCCACTGGTCGACGAGGTCGAGTTCGCGCTTGACGGTCCGTGGGCGGCGTACTGGATCGCCTTCCTACGCGTGGTGACCGGATGGTGGTTCTTCCACGCCGGCGTCACGAAACTCATCGAGGACGGGCTGTCATACACCTACGGCCCGATGTACATGCAGGAAATGACCGACACCGTGTTGGGCGGCATCCCCGTCTGGATGGGGAGCAACCTCGCGTGGCTCATCGAGCCGGGCGTGCCCCTGTTCGAGACGCTGATCGGGCTGGCGCTGATAGCGGGCGCGTTCACTCGGCTGGCCGCCTTCGGCGGGGTCATCTTCATGGTCCTGTTCTGGGTCGGCAACGCCGGCTTCGGTCACGGGCTGGTCAACAGCGACTTCATGGGGCTGCTGCTGTTCATCACCGTGATCATGCTGTCGGCCGGGCGCTACTACGGCCTCGACGCGCTCATCGAGAAGCTCGACGTCGTCAAGCAACACCCGAAACTCCGCTACCTGCTCGGTTAAGAGGTGACACCCAATGACTGACATCATCGATAAGGCGGCGATGGCGCTGAGCGCGGGACTGATGCTGCTCGGACTCGTCGGCATGGGGATCGTCGAGATCCTCGCCGGCGCGCCCTACAGCCCCGTCCCGATCACTAACGAGGCGGGCGAGGTCGTGGCGACGCCGCTGATCTCGCCGCAGATTCGGACGGGCGTCGTGCTGGCCGGCATCGCGGTGCTCGGCCTCTACGCGGCGTACAAGATCGCGACGCCGCTCGCGGACGACGCGGAGGCCGGCCACGAGACCGTGGCCGACTGAGCCGTGAGCCGAGCGTCGCGGTAACCGGCGCGATTACTCTTCTGCGTTCGCGTTCAACGATCCGTCAACGAGCCCCGGCTCCCTCGCCTCGTCCGTCCCTCCGTCGGCGCTCACCGACTGGCCGGAATCGGTCATCCCGAAGTCGAAGTCGGTGTCGGCGTCGCGGTCGCTGTCGGCGTCGCGGTCGCTGTCGTCGAATACGCCGAGATCGGTCTTCCCGTCGCCGACGTCGCGCTCGCCGTCCACCTCGAACCCCTCGGTCATCCGGCGCAGGTCCCGGGCGCGCTCGGTGAGCGCGTGGGCCTGCTCGGAGACGTCGCCGAGCGTTGCGGCCTGCTCCTCGGCGGTCGACGCGACCGTGGTCGCCTCAGCGGTCGTCTGCTGGCTGACGCCGGCCAAGTCGTCGACGGCACCGGTGACCTCGTTGACCGACGACGCCTGCGCGTCCATCGCGCCGGAGATCTCCTGGACGCCGTCGTCGGCCTCGGCCACCCGCGTCGCGACCTCGCTCAGGGCGTCGTCCGCGGTCTCGACCGTGTCGACGCCGGCGTCGACCCCCTCGCGGATCCGCGACATCTCCGCGACGCTCTCGTCGGTGCGCTCGCGGAGCCCGTCGATCAGCGCCTCGACCTCGGCCGCGGACGACTGCGTCTCCTCCGCGAGCGCCTTCACCTCCTCGGCGACGACGGCGAAGCCGGAGCCCGCCTCGCCCGCCCGCGCCGCCTCGATCGACGCGTTCAGCGCCAGCAGGTTCGTCTGGTCGGCGATCTCCGAGATCGTCTCGACGATCGCGTCCACCTCCGCCATCTCCGCTTCGAGGCGCTCGATCGTCTCGGTCGCCGACTCCGAGCGCTCCTCGACGTCGTGCAGCTCCGCGACCGCCGCGGCCGTGGCCTCGCGGCCCTCCTCGGTGACCGCGTTCGCCTCTCTGGAGGTGGTCGCGACCTGATCGGCGGAGGCGGCGACCTCCTCGACCGTGGCGGACATGTCCTCCATCTCGCCGGCGACCTCCGAGAGCCGCCGACTCTGTCGCTCCGCGCCGGCCGAGATCTCGTCGACCGCGTCGCTCGTCTCCCGGCCCGCGGCGGCGACCTCGTCCGCGCCGTCGGTGACCGCCTCGCTCCGGGCCGCGACCTGCCCGGCGAAGGCGTCCACCTCCGCGATGGCCCCCTCCAGCTCGTCCATCGCGTCGTTGAACCCGTCGGCGATGTCGGCGAGCGCGTCCGGATCGTCGGGCTCGACGTCGAGTCGGGCGGTGAGGTCGCCGTCGGCGCAATCGTCCATCGTCGCGCCGAACGCCGCCGCGCGCGACTCCAGCCGCTCCGCGAACGCCTCGCTCTCGGCCTTGGCGTCCTCGGCCCGCCGCTTCTGCGTCTCGGCCGACTCGATCTGTTCGCCGAGCGAGTCGCGCATCGTCGAGAACGCGCCGTAGAGGTCGCCGAACTCGTCGCGGCGCTCGGTGTCGAATCCGACGTCGAGGTCGCCGCTCTCCAGCGCCCGCGCCTTCCGAGTGAGTCGGTTCAGCTCCGCGACGGTGCCGCGGCCGAGCGTCGCGCCCAACAGACCGAGCCCGACGACCGCGACGCCGACGATAAGCAGCAGGTTCCGGCCGATCATCCCGGAGAGCGCGTACGCCTCCGCGAGGGGGACGTGGACGGCGACGTACCAGTCCTCCGAGGGGACCGGTGCGTACGCGACGAAGTACTCGGCGTCGTCGGTGAACTCGAAGGTCGCCGACGACACGTGACCGACCGCGGAGCCGGAGATCATCGCGTCCCGCACCTCGTCGGCGTACGGTTCGGCCACGGTCCCCTCGCGGTCGCTGGCCCCGATCACGCCGTCGGACTGGACGATAGTGGTGAACGAGCCGTCGGTCGGCTGCCGGAGGTCTCCGACGATCGACGCGAGCGACACCTCCATGACGAAGTAGTTGCGCCGCGGCGTGTACGCGACGTACGAGACGTGCCGCTCGTCGTCCACCTCGTACGTCGGCGACGTGTAGGTGTCCTCGCCGATCAGGAGACCGTCGTTGAGCCAGTTCTTCTCGGTGATCGCGGTGCCGCGCTCGTGGTCGGTCGAGGCGATCAGCGTGCCTTCCTGCCGGTTGACGTAGTGGAAGGCGACGATCTCGTCGGGCTGCCACGAGAGCTGCGAGGTGAGATAGCTCTCCACCTCTTCGGGCTCTCTCGTGAACCCGAAGGCGTCGCTGTCGGCCGTCTCTCTGGCGATCGAGCGGTGATCGCTGGTCCACACGTCGATCTCCGTGGCGCTCAGCTCAGCGACCGCGGTGTAGTCCTGTTGGGCGTTGGCCTCCAGGCGGTCCGTCGTCTCCGCGTAGGTGACCGCGCCGACGGCGCCGATGGCCAGGACGACGAGGATCACGACGACCGCGAACTTGGCGAGGTAGCTCCGAGTGATCGCGCCTGGACTCAGGCGCCGGAGGAGGCGATCGAGGCGAGTCGAACTCATTGACTCGACGGCCGCGGCACCGATGCTTTAAACCTCTCCCCGCGGTATCCGTCGTGATAATTAGGGGCGAGGTCCCGTGACCACGGCGTAGCAGTTCCCGCTGGAGACGGTCGATTCGACGACTGAGAGCCGGCTGTTATCGATATCGGCGTCGAACTCGTCGGGCGCGTAGACGTGATAATACCGCGGGACCGTCTCGCCGCCGGGGAGCGTCCAGTCGACGGTCGTGTCGAACCCCTCCGTCCGGTCGAAGCGGTCGTGGGCGGTGCTCCACGCGCTCACGAGCGCGACCCCGCCCGGCGCGAGGACCCGCGCGAGTTCGTCGAGGCTTCGAACGCGGGCGGCGTGGGGCGAGAGGTGGTGGAGCGTGGCGACGTACGTGGCGAGCCCGACCGCGTCGTCGGCGATCGGGAGGGCGGCGGCGTCGCCGTGAACGAGGTCCAGCGCATCGGCGAAGTCGCGCTCGCGGGCTCGCGTCGCCGCCTCGCGCAGGAGCGCTCGGCTCAGGTCGATACCGACGACCGACTCCGCGCGGGCGGCGAGCAGCTCCGCGTGGCGGCCGTTGCCGCAGCCGACGTCGAGCGCGCGCGTCGCCGACCGACCGTCCAGGAACGACTCGACCTCCGGCCACGCGTACTCGCGGGTCTTCGCGAAGTGCGCGGCGATGCGGTCGTACGTCGACTGCGGGTCCGTTTCCATGCCGGTCGGTCGGCGCCGAGCGACATAGCTCCGGTGACTGGCGGTCCGGCGAGAGAGGGCGGTCCGGCGGGGAGACGACCCGGCGAGAGAGGGCTGCCCGACGCGCGTCCCGTCACACCATGCCGATGACGGCGAAGGTGAGGAGCGTCAGCGCGAGGAGGACGACCACGTGTTTCACCCCGTCCCTGACCGAGCCCTCGCCGAGCTGGCCGGCGACGATCCCGGAGCAGACGGCCTGCACGGCCGCGGCGTGGAAGAACAGCTGCTCGTAGGCGAACGCGTCGATGTCGCCGAGACCGTCGGTGATCCCGGTCGGGCCGCTCGGCGCGCCGGGAACGGTGCCCGCCCCGCCGCCGCTCGGGATCGCGGCCTCCTCGATGGCCGGGATGAAGGAGACGGACAGCGAGGTGATGATCCCGAGGAAGACGAGGAAGGAGATGTAGATCACGATGAGGTACGTGAGCATGACCTGCCGGCGCTCCCGCCGGAGTGACCACGTCGCTCGCGACTCGTCGGCCGCGATCCGGAGCACGGGCCCGATGTCGCCGCTCGCGTGCATCGCGTTCGTCACCAGCGCCACGGCCCGGGAGGTCATCGGCGATCGGACCCGGCGCTCCAACCGGCGGAGCGCGGTGCTCACGTCGGCGCCCCAGTCGATGTCGCGGCGGGTGCGCTTCAGGTCGGCCGTCAGCTCCTCGAGGTTCGAGTCGGCGACGCGCCGGACGCTGCCGACGACGGAGGTACCGGCCTCGTTGACGCTCGCGAGGCGGTCGAGGAAGTCGGGCACCGACGACTCGATCCGGCGGACACGCCGCTTCCGGACCTCGTAGACGACCGCGTAGACCGCGAGGACGAACGCCGTCGCGACGACGATCGGCGTCTCGATCTGCGCGACCATCTCGGTCGGCGACCCGAGCGTGACCGGGAAGGCGAAGGCGAGCAGCCCGAGGACCGCGAGCGGCACGGTCAGGAGGAACGACGTCCACGGGGCCTCGACCGCGTTCTCGACTGGCGACGCGGCCCACCGTCGCAGTCGCCGGACTCGGTCGTACGCCCGGAGCCGCTCCCGGCTGACGGCCCAGCGGTCGGCCTCGCCCGCGACCCCGCCGGCGCCGCCCGGGTCGCTCTCGGTCCCCTCGGCGACGCCGCCGTCGGACCGGGCTTCGGCCGTCGCCGCGCTTCCCGCGCCGTCGGTCCCCGTGAGTCGGCCGTCGCTCTGACCGCCGGGAGCGGTTTCGCCGCCCCCGATGTCGCCGGTCACGCCGGTCGCGCTGTCGTCGGCCGGCTCCGAGAGGTCGACGCTCTCCGTTCCGCCTACCCCCTGCGTCACGCTGTCGACGTAGACGACGAACCCGAACGTCGCCAGCGGGACGCCGAGGTAGACGACGACGCGGAGCAGCGGGAGCGTGTCCTCCAGCACGAGGCCGATGACGACGAGGATGGTGATGAAGAAGAGCGGCCCGGCGACGAGGGCCGTGACGTACGCCTCCGCGAACGTCGACAGCAGCTCAAGGTAGCGCTCCTGTTTCGACTCGGCCTCCGCCTGGTACAGCTCGTACTGGTCCGCGAGGAACGCCGAGATCGACTGTCCGGTGCCGAGGACCGAGGCGAGGTTCTCAGAGAAGTCGGCCAGGTCGTCGCTCGGCGTCCGGCGCGCGGTGCGCTGGAGCGCGGTCAGGGCGTCGGTACCGAACGCGTTCATGTCGCGGACGGCGACCGACAGCTCCGTGGCCGCCTCGCCGTACACCGCCTCGTTCTCCGCGAGCGTGTCCATCACACGCGGGAACGCCATCCCCGACCGCGAGAGCGCGTACATGAACGCGACCGTCCGCGGGAGAGTGGCGTCGATCTCGGCGGCTCGGGCGTGCGCCCGTTGGCTCAGCAGCTCCCACCGCCCGTAGTAGGTGCCGGCCGCGAGCGCGGAGCCGAGCGTCGCCGAGGCGAAGGTGAGCAAGAGGAACAGCCCCGGGAGATCGAGCGTCGCCAGCCCCGCGACGCCGGCGAGGAAGGAGAGCGACCCCGGCAGCGCCGCGCGGATCGCCTCCGCGCCGACGTCGAGCGCGGAGAGGAGCGCGGCGGCCGCGTACACCCCGAGCACGCTCCCCGCGACGCCGAGCGCGCCGGCGTACAGCAGCGTCCGAGAGGCGTACGCCCGGTGGGTCCCGGCGACGTGGGCGGCGTGCAACAGGTCGCGCTGGCGCCGTCGCCGGGGGCCGTCCTCCGCGACATAGTCGCCGAACAGCGACAGCGCGACCCGAGTGGCCAACAGGTCGACGCGGCGGGAGACGACCGGTAACAGCAGCGCCGAACAGAGTCCGAGCGCGGCGAACAGCGGGAGCGAAGCGATCATCGCGGCGGGTCTCCGACTCCGGGCGACTCCGTCTCGTCCCCGGCCGGCCCCCGCCCGTCGTCCGGCGTAGTCGTATCGGCCGGCCCCCGCCCGTCGTCCGGCGCGGTCGCCTCGTCCGGCACGGCGACGCCCTCGGCGTCCGCCGCCCGCTCCGTTAGCCGGTTCATCACGCGGTCGGGGTCGGCGTAGTACTCGTTGACGAGGGCCGTGAACGTCCGGTAGTCCGTGATGCCGAGCGCGCGGAGCAGCTCCAGGAAGCGCTCGCGGCGCCGGATCTCGCGGAGCAGCTCGGAGCGTGACCAGCCGCGCTCGTCGGCGATTTCGTCCATGAGCGACGAGTCGTTGCGGCGGAACTCGTCGGTCTCGGCGTCCCACTCGAACGCGGAGGAGTAGTCGAGCTCGCCGGTCCGCTGGTCGATGCCGCCGATCTCGCCGATCGTCTTCGCGCGGCGGACCCGCTGGTCGCCCGAGCGGGTCAGCGTCTGGATCGAGAGCATGTCGAGGGACTGCACCATCGCGCGCGGCACGTTGATCGGCTCGTTCTCCAGCCGGTTTATCACCGTCTCGATCGAGTCGGCGTGCATCGTCGAGAAGGTGGTGTGACCCGTGTTCATCGCCTGGAACAGCGTGATCGCCTCGTCGCCGCGCACCTCGCCGACGACGATGTACTCGGGGCGGTGGCGCAGCGCGGACCGGAGCAGGTCGTACATGTCGATGTCGGTCCCCTCGTAGCGGCGCTCGCGGGTGACCGAGGAGAGCCAGTTGTCGTGGTACAAGGAGAGCTCGCGGGTGTCCTCGATGGTGAGCACCTTCGCGCGCGGCGGGACGAACATCGACACCGCGTTCATCGAGGTGGTCTTCCCCGAGGCGGTGCCGCCGGCGAAGATGAGGCTCTTGTTGTGCTCGATACAGAGCCAGAAGTACGCCATCTGCTCGACCGAGAAGGTGCCGTACTCCACGAGGTCGATCGGCGTGAACGGGTCCTCGGCGTACTGGCGGATCGTGAACGCGGAGCCGCGGGGGGTCACCTCCTCGCCGAGCGCGAGCTCGGCGCGGGAGCCGTCCGGCAGCGTCGTCTCCACGATCGGGTCGCCGACGGAGACGTGGCGCCCGGACTGCTGGGCGAGCCGGATGACGTAGTTGTCGAGCTCGCCCTTCGCGAACGAGACGTTCGTCTCGATGTCGGTGTAGTCGTCGTGGTAGACGAAGATCGGGAGGTCGTACCCGTCACAGGAGACGTCCTCGATGTGGCGGTCGTTCAGCAGGGGGTCGACCTTCCCGTAGCCGCGGAAGTCACGATAGAGGTAGTACGCGAGCGCGTGGAACGTCGCCATGTCGGCCTCGACGCCGTACCCCTCCAACAACGCCTGCAGCTCCTTCCGAAGCGTCTCCTCGTCGGTCTTGCCGGTCCCCTCGCGGTACAGCAGTGGATCGCGGATGTCGTCGACGACGCGGTCGAGGAGGTCGCGCTCGAACTCGTCGAGGTCCGGCTCGACCGCGTAGTACCGGTGCTCGCTCTCGGCGTCGTCGTAGGTGATCACGACGTACGCGTACGGGGCGTTCACCCAGTAGCAGTCGACCTCGCGCTCGCCCTCCGGCACCGTGAAGTCGGCGAGCGGGCCGTCCTCGCCCGGGCGGAAGGAGCGGACGTCGAGTTCCGACCCCCGCAGTATCTCCCACGTTCGAGAGAGCCGCCGCCGGAGGGCCTCGAAGCGGTCTCCGGCGTCGTCGCGAGCGTCACTCGCCATCTCGTTACGGTCCGTATGCGGCGTGGTGGTTTAAATTCCACCGAGCGATTATCAACCGCGAGGCCGGGGGCGAGAGCCCGGCGTCAACCTCAGTCTCGGCCGTCCGCGCCGGAACCCGCCCGTTACGTTGATACGTACCGACCGCAAACAACAACATAGGCAATGCGGCGTGACTACTTCGAACTGACCGTCGAGGGCGTTGGCGACGGCGCCGACGAGCGGGCGACGCCCGTCGTCCGGATCGATTTCCACGGGCCGGAGGGACTCCTACGCGACCGGCTCTCTGACACGGAGGGCGACCTTCTCGATGCCGCCGAGGTGGACGTGGCGTTCCGTCTCCGAGAACCGCTCTCCGACACTGCCGACCCCGAGGGCGTGGTCGGCGTGACGAACCGATACACCGGGGACTTCGTGCTGGAGCTCAACGAGACCGCGACGGACGTCCTCCCGTTCATCCACGCCGCGCGCGACTCGGCCGACGACGAGGACGCTCGCTACCGCGTCGTGATCGACGTCGAGGGCGAACGGCTCGTCTCCTACGACAAGGACACGTTCCTCGTCTACGACCACGAGGGGAACCTCCTCCGCAGCGAGAGCCTGATCCCCTCCGGCGTGGAGCTGTAGCGCCGGTCCCCGCCGCTCGTTTCTCCCGCGACCGCTCAGATACTCACGTTGTCCCCCGCGACCGCTCAGATACTCACGTTGTCGCCGACGAGCCGAACCTCGTCGCCCGGCCGCAGCTCGAACGCCCCGTCGCCGCGGCCGTCGTTGACGTCGCACTCCACGTAGCCGTGGCTCCCGATCGTGACGAGTCGGTCGCCCGGATCGACCGCGCCGAACGTCTCCGCGACGGGTGTGAGCTCGCCGTTGACTCGGATCCAGTCGCTGCCGCGGACGAGCTCGCCCGGGACGTTCGTGACGACGTTACCGAACCGGTCGATGACGAGCACCTCGCCGTCGACGGCAACGGGGTCGCCGTCCTCGTCGCGCTCGACGGTCGGCTCGGGGAACGCGATGTCGACCGGGTCGCTCGCGGGCGAGAGGTCGGCCATCGAGTCGAGGGCGGCGGCGACTCCCTCCGGACCCGCGGCCGCGGACCCCTCGTCGAGCCGAGCGCGGACCCGCGCCGCGACCGGCGCGAACACGTCGCGGCCGTGGAACGTCTGGCTCGCGGGGTCGTCGACGTCGACGGCGAACGCCTCCACGTCGGGGGCGTCGCCTCCCGCTTCCGCGCCGGCGCTCTCCGCCGCCGACCGCTCGGCGAGCGCCCTCGCGGGCGGCATCGCGAGCCCGTTGTCGGGCGCCACGAGCACGTGGGCCCCGGCGCGGACGACGAGCGCGTCCCGGTCGGTGCCGACACCGGGGTCGACGACGGCGCAGTGGACGGCCGGCGGGAACTCCGGGAGGACGAACCGGAGCCAGAACGCGGCCGCCCGCGGGTCGCCGCGCGGGAGGTCGTGGGCGACGTCGATCATCTCGGCGTCCGTGCGGCGTCGGATCACGCCCTTCATCGCGGCGGGGTACGGCGAGCCGAAGTCCGAGGCGAGCGTTATCATACGCGATCCGAACGCCGGCTGATTCCTAAAAGGCGGCGACTACGCGTCCATCGGCGACTACGCGTCCATCGGGGGCTCGCCGTTCGTGTCGGTCTCGGCGATCCGGCGGATGCGCTCGACGCCGTCGATCTCCTCGATCACGCGACTGACGGCCTCCGGGACCAGCGCCTCCCAGTCGGCGCCGTGTATCATCCGCTCGCGGAGCTCCGTCCCTTCTAACACGTCCCGGCGGAACATGGGCGAGCCGCGCACCTCGACGCCGGCCTCCTCGAACAGCCGGACGACGAGCGGGTTGTTCGAGTAGGCCACGTCGAACCGCGGGGTCATGCTCTGGACGTGGCTCACCCACACGGAGTTGCGGTCGAGGTCCTCGATGGGCACGACGTAGGTGGTGACGTCGAGGTGCTCAACGGCCTTCGTCACCATCATCACGCGCTCGCCGGCCGTGAACGGGTTCCGAGTGGTGTGGGAGTCGCCGGCGGAACCGATCCCCAACACGAGCTCGTCGACCTCGCCGGCGATCTCCTCGACCATGTGCCGGTGTCCGTCGTGAAACGGCTGATACCGCCCGATGTAGAACCCGCGCATGGATCCACGTTGGGCGGCCAGTATTTATAAACCCCGTGGGACGCCCCAAACGGAGATATCGGTGCCTATAGCCGCTCATGGACCGTTTTCTCTGTGTCTCAACGGATCGCCCGCGGGGAGAAAGTATATCAGTAGCCGACCCTTCGTTTTTCATAGCGATATCCGATTCTATGAGCAACGAAAAGGACGCGAACGACCCGCCGACCGAGGACCCCGAGAACCCGGACGAAACCGGGTCAGAGGCCTCGGATCCGGCGGGGAACGGCGAGGACGCCCCCGACGACGTCGCTCCCGACGACGGCGCTCGCGCGCCCGGCGAGGCCGACGAGGCCGAGGAGTCGGCGGACCGCGAGGAGCCGGTGGACGGCGAGGAGCCGGACGAGGTCTGGGACGACGGGATCGTCGTCGACGACGACCCGCGCCCGGACGACGCCGAGCCGGGTCACGGGGACGAGACCGGCGTCACCCCCGAGGGTGTCACCGAACAGAGCGAGGACGGCGACATCGACGAGCTCGGGAGCTCAGTCGAGGTCGAGGGTGCCGAGATCGAAGAAGACCCGGACGAGGACGACCTCCTCGGGGGACTCAAGATCGACACCACCGCCGAACTCGAGATCCCCGACCGCCTCGTCGACCAGGTGATCGGGCAGGAGCACGCCCGCGACGTGATCATCAAGGCGGCCAAGCAGCGCCGGCACGTGATGATGATCGGCTCGCCCGGGACCGGGAAGTCGATGCTCGCGAAGGCGATGTCCGAGCTGCTCCCGAAAGAGGAGCTGCAGGACGTCCTCGTCTACCACAACCCGGACGACGGTAACAAGCCGAAGGTCCGGACCGTGCCGGCGGGGAAGGGCGACCAGATCGTCGACGCGCACCGCGAGGAGGCGCGCAAGCGCAACCAGATGCGGTCGCTGCTGATGTGGATCATCATCGCCGTCGTGCTGGGCTACGCGCTCATCATCGTCGGCCAGATCCTCGTCGGCATCATCGCCGCCGGGGTCGTCTACCTCGTCTTCCGCTACCTCAACCGCGGCTCCGACGCGATGATCCCGAACCTGCTGGTGAACAACGGTGACACGAAGACGGCGCCGTTCCGCGACGCGACCGGCGCGCACGCCGGCGCGCTGCTCGGCGACGTCCGGCACGACCCGTTCCAGTCCGGCGGGATGGAAACGCCCAGTCACGACCGCGTCGAGGCCGGGGCCATCCACAAGGCGAACAAGGGCGTGCTGTTCATCGACGAGATCAACACGCTCGACATCCGCAGCCAGCAGCACCTCATGACGGCGATCCAGGAGGGCGAGTTCTCGATCACGGGCCAGTCCGAGCGCTCCTCGGGCGCGATGGTCCAGACCGAGCCCGTCCCGACCGACTTCGTCATGATCGCGGCCGGGAACCTCGACGCGATGGAGAACATGCACCCGGCCCTCCGGAGCCGTATCAAGGGGTACGGCTACGAGGTGTACATGGAGGACACCATCGAGGACACCCCGGAGATGCGCCGGAAGTACGTCCGGTTCATCGCCCAGGAGGTCGCGAAGGACGGCCGCCTGCCGGAGTTCACGGCCGAGGCCGTCGAGGAGATCATCCTCGAAGCCAAGCGCCGGTCCGGCCGGAAGGGCCACCTCACGCTGAAGATGCGGAACCTCGGCGGGATGGTCCGCGTCGCCGGCGACATCGCCCGCGGCGAGGACGCCGAGATGACCTCCCGCGAGCACGTGCTGCAGGCGAAGGGGCGCTCGCGCTCCATCGAACAGCAGCTCGCGGACGACTTCATCGAGCGCCGGAAGGACTACGAGCTCCAGGTCTCCGACGGCTACGTCGTCGGCCGCGTCAACGGGCTCGCCGTGATGGGCGAGGACTCCGGGATCATGCTCCCGGTGATGGCCGAGGTCGCGCCCTCGCAGGGGCCCGGCGAGGTCATCGCCACGGGCCAGCTGAAGGAGATGGCCCAGGAGTCGGTGTCGAACGTCTCCGCGATCATCAAGAAGTTCTCCGACGAGAACATCTCGGAGATGGACATCCACATCCAGTTCGTGCAGGCGGGCCAGCAGGGCGTCGACGGCGACTCCGCGTCCATCACGGTCGCGACCGCCGTCATCTCCGCGTTAGAGAACGTCGGCGTCGACCAGAGCCTCGCGATGACCGGCTCGCTGTCGGTGCGCGGCGACGTGCTCCCCGTCGGCGGCGTGACCCACAAGATCGAGGCGGCCGCGAAGGCCGGCTGCACCCGGGTCATCATCCCGCAGGCGAACGAGCAGGACGTGATGATCGAAGACGAGTACAAGGAGATGGTCGAGATCATCCCGGTCTCGCACATCAGCGAGGTGCTCGACATCGCGCTGGAGGGCGAGGCCGAGAAGGACTCGCTGGTCTCCCGGCTCAAGTCGATCACCGGCTCGGCCCTGAAGGAGGGGAGCGTCTCCGGTCCCTCCAGCCCGAGCCCGCAGTAAGACCGCCTCGACACCGCACCAGATGCCGGACTGGGCGGCGTTCGCGTTCGCGACCGCTGCCCTGACGCTGTCGATTCTCTTTCTGACTCGTCGCTCGGAGCGACTGCTGGAGCGGGCCCGGATCGCCGACTCCCGGGACGAGGTCAGCGACGCTCCGAGCGACGTCGGTGACGCCGGTCGCGACCCCCGAGGGGAAGCCGACGGAAACGCCGCCGACACCGAGAGCGACCCCGACGCTCCCGGCGTCGAGGGAGCCGCCGACACCGGGGCCGGCCCCGCGATCCGCCGGCCAGACGACCGCCCGGTCCTCACGACGCGACTGCTGCTCCTCAACGCCGCCGCGTCGCAGGCGGGCGGGCTCGTCGTCCTCGCCGCGGTCGCGTGGTGGGCCGCGGTGCCGGCGGCGGCGTTCGGCGTCGGCGGGACGCACCCGACGCTCGGCTCACCGGCGGGTGCGTCGCTGGGGACCCCCGCGCTCGTCGCGGTCGGCGTCACCGCGGGAATCGCTCTCACCACCGGCAACGAGGCGGCCGCCCGACTGGGTTCGCGCGTCGGCCTCGCGCCGTCGGACCGGCTCCGCGCAGCGATGGCTCCCGGGACGGCCGGCGAGTGGGTCCTGCTGCTCATCGTCGCGCTCCCGGTCGTCGCGGTCTTCGAGGAGGCGCTGTTCCGCGGCGCGCTGGTCGGCGCGCTCGCGGCGGGCTTCGCGGTCGACCCGTGGCTCCTCGCGGTCGGCTCGTCGGTCGCCTTCGGCCTCGGCCACGGGGCGCAGGGGCGGTTGGGAATCGTCGTCGCGGGCGCGCTCGGGCTGGCGCTCGCGGGGCTGTTCGTCGCCACGGGGAGCCTGCTCGTCCCGGTCGTCGCCCACTACGTCGTCAACGCCGTCGAGTTCGCCGTTCACGAGCGGTCGTAGCGGGTCCCGCGGTGGGAAGCGCCCCGCCCCCTTTTTATTCCACCGGGACGAACGACGGACGATGAGCGGGAAACCGACCGTCGGCGAGTACATGACCCGCGACGTCGAGACCGTCAGCCCCGACGAGACGGTCGGCGAGGTCGCGCGGCGGATGGCCGAGAGCGACGGTCACAACGGGTTCCCCGTCACGCAGGGGCGGACCGTCGAGGGGTTCGTCTCGGCCGCCGACCTGCTGCTCGCCGACGACGAGGCCCCCGTCTTCACCGTGATGTCCGACGACCTCATCGTCGCGCACCCGGACATGAAGGTGACCGACGCCGCCCGGGTCATCCTCCGCTCCGGGATCCAGCGGCTCCCCGTCGTCGACGACGCCGACAACCTCGTTGGGATCATCTCGAACACGGACGTGGTCCGCTCGCAGATCGAGCGCGCCACGCCCAGCAAGGTCGGGAAGCTGATGCGGACCCTCGAACAGATCCACGGCGTCGCGCTCTCGGAGGAGCGCCGCGAGGTCCGGCTCACCGACCTCATCCCGACGCAGGCTCGGGTGTACGCCGACGAGCTGGAGGGGCGTCAGTACGAGCTGCAGCGCGGGCTCGCGGAGCCGCTGGTCGTCATCGACAACGGCGGCACGCTCCACCTCGCCGACGGCCACCACCGGGTGATGGCCGCCCACGAGGCGGGCATCGAGACGATGGACGCGTACGTGATCGTCCCCGAGCGCGCGGTCGACCTCGGGATGGCCAAGACCGCCGAGAAGGAGGGGTTAGACGACATCACCGACATCGAGATCGTCGACTACGCGCGACACCCCCTCGTGGAGACGACCAAGCGGCTGCAGTGACCGAGGAACGCGGACCGTCGGCGACCGGTGTCGACGACGGGTGGATTTATGTAATTAGACGGAAATGAATCGGCCATGGGATCTCGCATCCGACGCGCACTCTCCCGGGCAACGCTCGCCGCGGTCGGCGGGGCCGCCGGCGCCGCGGTCGGCGGACTGATCAGTCGACAGGCCGCGAGCAGCGGCGCCGCGCTCGGCGCGTTCGCCGGCGCGACCGTCGCCGACGTCCGGTCCGATCCGGGCGGCTTCCTCGCCGCACTGCGGTCGGACGACGAGGACGAAGCGCTCGACGAGGCCGACGACGCGGCGACCGCATAGCGAGGCGACGGGTCGGGCCGCCGAGCGCCCGTGGCCGTTCGGGAACGCCTATACGCCGGGGACGAGTAGCCGCCGGTAATGACCGACACCGACGCCGACGCGGGCTGGTTCGCGGGCCGCGCCGCGGACGAGGCGGCCGGGGGCGACGCGGCCGAGGCCGCCCACGATCGGATCTCGGACGGCGAGGCAGAGGAGCCGCGCGACTGGCCGGCGCTCGCCGTCGGCTCCGGGTTCGCGGAGTCGACCGACGACTACTACGACCGGCTCCACGGGGCGACCGTGGCGGCGACCCGCGCGACCGTCCGCGAGCGCGAGCGCGCAGACGACCGACAGCTGATCCACGCCGTGCGGGCGATGGACGACTGCGAGCGCACCGCCAACGAGCTGGCCGAGCGCGCCGCCGAGTGGGCGGGGAGCCTGTTTGACGACGCGGAGCCGGGTATCGAAGGCGCTCGGGCGGTGGCGGACCGCGAGCCCGAGAGCGAGCTGGAGCGCCGGGCCGTGTCGCTCGCGGAGCGCGTCGTCGGACTCGCCGACGAGCGCGACGCGCTCGCCGCGTCGATCGACCGGATCGCGCCCGTTGTCGCGCCGAACCTCGCCGAGATGGCCGGCCCGGAGCTCGCGGCGCGGCTGATCGCCCTCGCCGGCGGGCTGGAGTCGCTCGCGAAGAAGCCCTCCGGCACGGTGCAGGTGCTCGGCGCGGAGGACGCGCTGTTCGCGCACCTCTCCGGGCGCGCCCCCTCCCCGAAACACGGGATCATCTACACGCACGACTACGTCCGCAACACCCGGCCCGAGGACCGCGGGTCGGCCGCGCGCGCGCTCGCCGGGAAGCTGACGCTCGCGGCCCGCGTCGACCACTACGCCGGGGAGCGCCGGGAGACGCTCCACGCGGAGCTCCGCGAGCGGATGGCGACGATACGGGCGCGGGCGGAGCCGGACGCGGCGGCGGACGACGCCGCCGACGCGGGGGGTGACGCGTGAGCGACCCCTCGCTCCCCGACGGCGTCGAACGCCGCGAGATCGCCGGCGAGACGCGGCTCGCGACGCGCGGCCCGCCCGTGTACGGCGAGCCGACCGCCGACGGCTGGCGGGCGTGGGACCCGGAGCGCTCGAAGCTCGGCGGGATGTTGGAGCTCGGATTCGACACCGGGCTGACCGGCGGGGAAACCGTCCTGTACCTCGGCGCCGCCAGCGGGACGACCGTCAGCCACGTCGCCGACTTCGCGGGGCCGACGTACGCGGTCGAGTTCGCCCCGCGCCCCGCCCGCGACCTCCTCGACGCCGCGGAGCCGCGCGACCGGCTGTTCCCGCTGTTGAAGGACGCCCGGAAGCCGGAGACGTACGCGCACGTCGTCGAGGCCGACGTCGACGCGATCGTCCAAGACGTGGCGACCCGCGGGCAAGCGGCCGTGGCGGCGCGGAACGCGCGGTTCCTCGACGACGACGGTCGGCTCCTGCTCGCGGTGAAGGCGCGGAGCGAGGACGCCACCGCGGCGCCGACCGACGTGTTCGAGGCCGCGCTCGACGAACTCGGAGAGACCTACGAGATCCTGGAGACGCGGCGGCTCGACCGGTACCACGAGGACCACCTCGGCGTCGTGGCGACGCCGCGGTAACGGGCCGTGCCGACGCCGCAGTAACAGGACCGCGCCGATGCGGACGCGGCTACCAAGTCGGCGGCGAGAAGCCGGCGTCCTCTAGGATCGGCTTCCACCGCTTCTGCACGGAGAGCCGAGAGACGTCCATCGCGTCGGCGACGGCGGACTGCGACCGCTCCTGCCCGCGGATCAGCGCGGCGGCGTAGAGGCTGGCGGCGGCGGCGACGCGCTTCCCGCGGTCGTCGTCGGGGGCCCGCGATAAGAAGAGGTCGGTCGCCGTCGAGAGCGCCTCGTCGTCGAGGTCGAGCGTCGCGCACGCGTCGTCGATCCGGTCGATCCACGCCGCGTTGTCGACGCGATCGCTCGCTCGATACATATCCTTACGTTGGGGGGTGCGACATAAAAAGGCCGCGCGGGGAGACGCCGGCTGACGGGGCGCTCGGGCGGCGTCGGTGGAGGCGTTCGTCGGTCCCCGTCCGTCGCCCTGAAGTCGACGCCGCCCGTACGTCTGATATGTCCACGCAAGCGTGGGACGAGACGCGGGTGCGCGATCTGCACGACGACTTGGTGTCGCTGTACGAGCCGGTGGACAGGGTGGCCGAGCACGGCGCCGACCCGACCGCCGAGCCCGGCGAGGGCGTGCGCCAGCTGGTCACGACGATCCTCTCGCAGAACGTCGCCGACGCGAACACGAGCCGGGCGGCGGCGGCGCTGTTCGACCGCTACGACGACTTCGCGGCGATCGAGGCGGCCGCCCACGGCGAACTGGCCGAGACGATCCGCGTCGCGGGGCTCGCCGACCAGAAGGCCGCCCGGATCCAGCGCGCGCTCGCCGCGGTCCGCGAGGAGACCGGGGGCGCCTACTCGCTGGCGTTCCTCGACGCGATGGCGACCGACGACGCGAAGGACTGGCTCACGGCGATCAAGGGGGTCGGTCCGAAGACCGCGAGCGTCGTCCTGAACTTCCACTTCGGCAAGCCGACGATGGCGGTCGACACACACGTCGAGCGCGTCTCGAAGCGCTTCGGGCTCGTCTCGGAGTCGGCCTCGAACCAGGCGGCCCACGACGCCCTCGACGAGGTCGTGCCGGACGAGCTGATCTACCCGCTCCACGTGCTGTTGATCCGCCACGGCCGGACCCACTGTTCGGCGCGCGGCGCCGACTGCGACAACCCCGTCTGCGCGGCCTACTGCGACTGCGAGTTCTGCGCGTGACTGCGAGCCCCCGCAGAAGAACGAGCGCCTATGGTCGTCCGGCCGATAGGGCCGGGCAAGCATGCACGCGCAGATCGGTGCGGTCCTGAGCGCGGTCAGGTGGGTCGACCGCCTCGCGGCCGAGTTCGTCGCCGCCGTCCGCACGCCGTTCCTGACCGAGATGATGACGTCGATGACCGGCCTCGGCTCCGTCACGGCCGGCGTCGTGATCGTCGGCCTGTTCTACCTCGCGGGCTGGCGCGAGGAGTTCGTTAGGAGCGTCGTCGCGCTCTCACTGCTCGGCGTCGTCGTCTGGGGGTTGATGTCACTCGTCGAGCGCCCGTTCCCGCCGAATCCGGTCTGCGTGACCGAGGGCGGCGGCGGGACCACGAGCTCGTTCCCCTCCGGGCACTCCGCCGCCGTCACGGCGTACGCGGGGATCGCGTGGAACTCCGACGAGCTCCCGTTCGCGGCCACCGCGGGCTTCGCCGCCCTCATCTCGTTCTCGCGGATCTACCTCGGCACCCACTACCTCTCGGACACGCTCTTCGGGATCGGACTGGGGATCGCCGCGGTCCTGTTCGCGGAGTGGGTCCTCGACCGCGTCGGCGAGGAAGCGGTCCTCGACCGCCTGCCGTTCGAGGCCGACATCTGAGGGCGCCGGCGCGGTCGACGCCCCCGTAGCGACAACTATTTTTGACCGACTCGGGTACGGTAGCCCGCGCGCGGGTTGCCGAGCCAGGCCAAAGGCGTAGCGCTTAGGACGCTATCCCGTAGGGGTCCGCCGGTTCGAATCCGGTCCCGCGCATGCTTCTCCGAGCAGTTCGCGAGGAGAAGCATTTCGACGACGATTCGAACCCTGCAAGACGCAGCGCGAACAAAGTGAGCGACCGTCTTGCTCCGGTTCGAATCCGGTCCCGCGCACTGAGGAGCGAAGCGACGAGGGAGCAGGAGCGGTTCGAATCCTCCCAGACGCGCGCAGCGAAGCGAGCACGTCTGGTTCCGGTTCGAATCCGGTCCCGCGCATGCTTCTCCGAGCAGTTCGCGAGGAGAAGCATCGCTATGAGGTGTGTCGGGGACGGGAACCAGGCCGAACGGAGCGACAACGGAACGAACGACCGCTTTGCTCCGGCCGAGGTCACCACTTGAGGGCGACTGTTCGAGAGGCGACGGAACCCCGCGACCGACGCCGGGAGCCCGCGCTCACCACACGCTGCCGCGGTACTCGAGAGACATGTGGTCGATCGTGTCCGGCGGGATCCCCATCTCCTCGAACATAGTACGGAAGACGGCACGAACGGCCGCCTCCTCGAACGACCGCGACGCGCGCGTCTGCGCGTCGACCTCGACGCCGCCGTGGTAGTCGAGGTGAACGCGGTAGGTGTACCCGTCCGCTTCGTGCGTCACGGTCGCCCGGGAGAGCACGAACTCGACGCTCCCGAGCCGCCCGTCGCCAGCGTAGTACTCGCGCTCGTGCCAGCCGTCGCCGGGCGACGAGGTCGCGTTGACGGTCGCCGCGCTCGCCGTCAGCGCGTCGTACGTGGCTTCGAACGCCACCGGCTCGCCGACCTCGACGCTCGGGGTGCCGGCGCCCGGTTCGGCGGGATCGGTCGTCCTGATCTCGGTTTTGATCTCCTCGACGTACGCCTCCGCGGTGGGCTCGTCCATCTCGAACAGGAGCGTGAGGCGGTCGACGAGCCACTCGTCGGGCGGGAGGTCGTCGATCGTGAAGCCCCCGCGCGCGTCGTCCGCGAAGAGCGTCACGACGGTCGTCCCCTCGTCGGCGTAGAACGTCGCCCACAGCCGCTTCGTCTCCGAGTGGTCGAACGTGACTCTGAACGCCTCGTACTCCGGGCCGAGCTCGGCGTCGAGCTCGTCGATGTCCTCCGGGTGAAAACCGCTAGATTCCACGCGCTCGACCGCGTAGCCGGCGGCTCCGGCCCGCGCGAGCGCGTCCTCGTACGCGACGCCCGAGACGGTCACGCCGTCGGAGGAGTACGACGCCACGTCGGACCCGATCAGGACCCCGGCGAACACCGCGTACGCGGCGACGCCGACAACGACGACCCCGACGAGGGCGACCGCGACCCATCTCCATGCCTTCATACTGAATGACACTTCCCGCGAGGGTATAGCTGTGCCGTCGACACCGCCGGGACAGACGGTCTCCGCATCAGGTGCGGAGGTCGACCGCGGTTGCGACCGAGCTCCCGTCAACGCTTGCCGCCGACCGAGCTCCCGTCAACGCTTGCCGCCGACCGCGTCCCTGCACAAACGCGACCGCTATCGCGGAACGCCGACAGCGTTCGCCGTTGTGACCCGCGTTAAACCGATACGAGCAGATGAACGGGTATGGACACTGAATTCGCGTACTGGGTCCCGAACGTCAGCGGCGGGCTGGTCGTGTCGGACTGGGAGACGGAGACGGACTGGACGTACGACTACAATCTCGACCTCGCCCGCACGGCGGAGGACGTCGGCTTCGACTACGCGCTCGCACAGGCGCGCTTCTTCGGCAGCTACGGCGCCGAAAAGCAGCTGGAGGCGCTGTCGATCGCCAACGCGCTCGCGGCGCAGACCGACGAGCTACACGTCATCGGCGCGGTGCATCCGGGGTTGTGGGAGCCCGGCCCGCTGGCGAACTTCATCGCCACCGCCGACCGCATCAGTAACGGCCGCTTCTCGATCAACGTCGTCTCCGGCTGGTTCAAAGGGGAGTTCACCGGGTTCGGTCAGCCGTGGCTCGCGCACGACGAGCGGTACGCCCGTTCGACCGAGTTCATCGAGGTGTTGCAGGCGCTGTGGACCGAAGACCGGGCGACCTACGACGGCCGATTCTACACGATCGGAAAGGACATCGACGGCTTCGAGGGCGCGCCGATGGAACCAAAGCCGGTTCAAGACCCGTACCCGCAGGTGTTCCAGGGCGGGAACTCGCAGGCGGCCCGGGAGATGGCCGCGAAGCACGCCGACGCGCTGTTCATCAACGGGGGAAGCCTCCAAGAGATCCGCGCCGTCATCGAGGACGTCGAGGAGTACGCCGCGGAGTTCGGCACGGAGCCGCCGCGGTTCGCCGCGAACGCGTTCGTCATCCAGCGGGACACCGAGTCCGAGGCCAAGGCGGTCCTCGAGGGGATCATCGAGAACGCCACCGACGAGGCGGTCGACGCGTTCAAACAGCAGGTGAAACAGGCCGGGCAGTCGTCGGCCGAGGGCGACGGGATGTGGTCGGACTCCGAGTTCGAGGACCTCGTCCAGTACAACGACGGGTTCAAGACCGGGCTCATCGGCACCGACGAGCAGATAATCGAGCGCGTCCGGAAGCTCGACGCGATCGGCGTCGACATCGTCCTCGCGGGCTTCCTCGACTTCGAGCCGGAGCTCGAACGCTTCGGCGAGACGATCATCCCGGCGATCGAGGCGGCCGACCCGCTCGATCCGGACGAGATCGAGGCGGTCGACGAGATCGAGGACGTCGGCGGCGCGAAGGTGGCGAAGTGATGGCCGAGCGAACGCTCCTCGGGATCGTCGGCAGCGTCTCCGCCGACTCCCGGACTCGGACCGCGGTCGAGGTCGCGCTGGACGCGGCGGCTGACACGCATGACGTCGACACCGCTGTCCTTCACCTCGCCGACTACGACCTCGCGACCGCCGACGGGCGCGGGATCGACAACCACGAGGGGGACACCGCCGACGCGCTCGAACTGATCGTCGAGGCCGACGCGTACGTCGTCGGCACGCCCGTCTACCGCGGGTCGTACTCGGGCGCGCTGAAGAACCTCTTCGACATGGTGCCCCGCGGGGAGTGGCAGGGCGACGTCGCGCCCTTCGAGAACGCCGCGGTCGGGCTCGTCGCGACGGGCGCGACCGACCACCACTTCCTCGCGGTCGACCAGGAGCTCCGCCCGGCGTTCGCGTTCTTCGGCGCCCACACGGTCGGGGGCGCGACGTACGCGAGCGGCGACGACTTCGCGGACGGAGAGCTCGTCGACGAGGGGGTTGGCGACCGGCTCGCGACCCTCGGCGAGGCCACCGTCGAGCTGGCGGCGGCGATCGACGATGGCGACGCACTCGGGTCGCTCGGACCGGCGGTGTAGCGTCCCCGGGCCCTCGGCGTCACCAGGGTCCGCGAGATCACCGAGACGACGGCCGCGGCGCTCGTCGGATTCCTACGGCGCGGTGCTCGGTGCCAGTCAGAGTTATGTCGCCGCCGGCACGACCACCGCGTATGACCACCGACACGTCCGGGACGCTCGGAGACCGGTTCTGGCTCCGCCACTCGAACCCGAAGAGCGGGTGGACCCGCGTCCCGTCGGGTCCGGTCATCGTGTACGCCGTCTACCGCCGCGACTGGCGACTGCTCTGTGCCGCGCTCGCGTGGACGGCGATCAACCCGCTCCTGTTCTCGCCGCCCGAGACCGACGACGCCTGGATGACCCGAGCGGTGCTCGCCGAGCGGTGGTGGATCGGCGAGGCGGGGAACCGGACGGTCGGGCTCGGCTATCCGAACGTCTGTAACGCCGCCGGAGCGCTCGGCTTCGTCTACGCACTGTCCGCCGCGTGGCGCCGGTCGCCGAGGGGCGCGACGCTCGGCACCGTCGCCAGCGTCGCCCTGAAGCTCTGGTGGCTCCGCGTGTTGGTGAGGCGGTACGACCGCCGAGACGAGTAGCGTCGCGAACGCGCGTTGGCGTTGTCGCCGAGCGACTCGTTGCGCTGGCTCTGTTAAAATCGTCTTCCTCAGACGTATTCTCGTTTGAAACGCCCGGGCGCTGAGGCGTACTAACTGATTGTTACGGATTCTACTAGTTCGAAGAGATGTCCCGACAGTCGTGCGAGATACACAGCGCGTATGCGTCACGGTTTCTGATCCATTTATGACGAGCTCGGTCGCTGTTTGTTATCGGCGAAAGTGCTGTCCTCGGGTGGGTCATAGAGAGTGACCCAGTGGGACGTATATCGCGCCTCATGATTTTTCGCTCGTTTGTGTGCCGTCACACAGTCTTCGAACCACCGATCGAGATCACAGTCATTACAGCGGATTCTACATGACATATAATGACATACAACGTGGTGATATTAAAATTCCACCCACACCGCATCCGACCCACGGTCAGTACGCAACGAATGGGTGGCCAACCACTGCATAGATGCTCTGTATCGGTTACACCCATACTGACAGACTGCAGAGAATATGAAACGGCGCTGCTGTATACAAGCCGCGAGTCTTGCACGGTAGCATCCCAGCAGACCGAGCAGAGCAGCCATCAAATATACTACTCTGGCGACACAGTCGTCTCTCAGCCTTCCTCCCTTTTTTTGATAGTGGCAAAGACGTATATGGGTGATGTTAAGTTAAGAA
>NZ_NHPF01000078.1:0-4627 GCF_002252925.1 Halorubrum sp. Ea8 | reverse complement strand
GACGACGACCGCGTCGAGCGTCTCCACGTCGGGCTTGCGCTTCAGCCACTCCCGCCCGCGGTCGCCAGGGGTGTAGGGCGCGTCCGGGTCCTTCAGCATGACCCCCTCGTGGCCCGCGTCGAGCGCGGCCGCCTCCGCCGCCTCGACGGCCTCGACGTCGCTCGCCAGGTCGAGGGTCGCGGCCGCGTCCGGAGCGGCGTCGACGAGGCGGTCGTGGCGGACCCGGAGCGGCTCGTCGAGGAGGTCCGCGCCGTCGGCGTGGAGGCAGTCGAAGGCGTGGAGCCGGAGCGACACCTCCTCGCGCATGCGGTCGACGTCGTGTTTCCGGCGGAACCGCCGCAACACCTCCTGGAACGGGAGCGGGTCGCCGTCGTCGTCGACCGCGACGACCTCGCCGTCGAGGATGACCGGGACGTCGACGCGGTCCGCGACGCGCTCGGCGATCTCCGGGAGCGCGTCGGTCACGTCGTCCATGTTCCGGGAGTAGAGCCGCGGACCGAGCGCCTCGCGGTCGGTTCCGCCGTCCACTTCGGGGTCGTCGGCCTCGCTCTCGTCGTCGGCCTCGCCCCCGTCGCCGGGCACGTAGTGGACCTGCACGCGCGCCCCGTCGAACTTGGTCTCGACGGCGACCTCGCCGAACGACTCGACCGCATCGGTCGCGGTCCCGGCCTGCGCGAGCATCGCCTGCACGGGACGCCCCACGACGAGCCCCTCCGCGCGGAGGCCGGCGAGCCCCTCGTCGCGCGCGAGGGCCGCGACGCGGCCGTAGTCGTTCGTCACCTGCAGCGCCCGCTCGACGGCGGCGACCGCCTCGTCGCCGGCGCAGAGGGTCGGCTCCGCGTCGTCGCTCTCGGCGGGGCCCGCGTCCGGCTCCGACTCCTCGCCGTCGCCAGCGTCCCCGACCGACTCCGAGAGGAACGTCTCGGCGACCGCGTCGCGGACGGTCCCCTCGCCGACGCCGATCCGCATCTCGCCGAGCACCAGGCGCGCGAGGAACTTCGCCTCGGACGGATCACACCGATTGAAGAGGCCGAACAGCGCGTCGAGCTTGCGCGACTCGCTGCCGTCGCCCGACGCGGCCGCCAGCTCGCGCAGCGCCCCGTCGACCTCGGCGACCGTGAGCGCGTCGCGGCCCTCTCCGAAGGCGGCGAGGCCGCGTTGGCCGCCGAAGTCGAAGCCGGCGGCGACCGCGCCGATCTCGCCCGCCGCCGCGAGCCGGTCCTCGACGTCGGCGGCCGTCACGTTCGGGCCCGCGGCGCGGGCGATCGCCTCCCGGCACAGCGCCGGGCCGATATCGAGGGTCCGCGTGTCGTGCGCCGGGAAGACGCGCCCGAGCAGGAAGCGGGTGACCGTCGGGAGGTCGTCGCCGGCGCGGAGGGCCGGCTCCGCGTCGTCGCTCGCGTCGGCCGCGTTCCCCCCTCCGCCGGCCGCCGCGAGCAGGTCGGCGACCGCGAGCGTCGTCCCGATGTCGCCCGGCTCGGCCGCCAGCCGCTCGGCGCGCGCGGCGAACGTGGCGAACTCCATAGGGTGGGTCGGAAATCGGCGGGCAAAAGCGCCCCGATACGTCCCACGTGCTCCCGCTCTCCGCCCCGACCCCACGTCGTGCCGACCGTCCCCACGCCGCCGATCGGCCGTAGCCCTTTTTACGAGGCCGACACGTCGACCGTCCCATGAGCACGGATTCCGCCCTCGCAGACGGCGTCCGCGAGGCGCTCGCCGTCGACCCGGACGAGTTCGCCGCGCGCGCCGAAGAGGAGGCGGAGATCGTCAAACAGGAGCTCCGCGACGGGTCCTTCGACAACCACCAGTCGATCGTCGGCTTCGAGTACGAGTTCTACGCGGTCGCCGACGGGCGCTGGAGCGAGGAGTCGCGGGCCGGCGAGTACGCCCTGATGCGCGTCCCGCGCCGGCTCCTGGAGCTGATGGGGTTCGAGAAGGAGCTCGGGCTCCACAACGCGGAGATGTCGACGAGCCCGCAGCCCCTCTCCGACCACGGGCTCCGGGCGCAGCTCGCGGAGGTTCGCGCGCGGCTGGAGGCCGCGGAGAACACCGCGGGCGTCGAGGGGATGCGGCTCGTCTCCGACGGGATCTGGACCATCCCCCCGACCGGCGAGACGGCCCGGGGGTACCTCACCGACTGCGTCGACGTCGACGGCGTCACCGTCGCGGTCAACATGAGCGACTCGGTCCGGTACCACGCGATGGCGAACGCGGGCGCGGACGACCGGTGGGGGACGGTCGTCGAGGCGCCGGGGGTGTCGCTCGCGGCGGACACCGTGATGCCGGAGAGCCTCATCACCTCGATCCAGCCGCACTACCAGGTCGCGCACGCGGAGACGCTCCCGCGGCACTTCCGCTACGCGCTCCGGATCGCGGGGCCCCTCCTCGCGCTCGGCGTCAACTCGCCGTTCTTCCCGCCGGAGCTGTACGACGAGGGCTGGGACGGCCAGCGCGTCCTCGCCGAGGGCGCCGCCGAGAACCGGATCCACGTGTTCGAGTCGGTGCTCAACGAGCGCACCGAGGACGACAAGGTGCGGTTCCCGCGCGACGTCCACGACGTCGAGACCGCGGTCGACCGGATCGCCGGCGACGAGACGCTCGTCCCGATGCCGGAGCCCGAGGGGACCGACCGCTTCGACGACGCGTTCGCGACCTTCCGGACGAAGCACGGCAGCTACTGGCGGTGGGTCCGCCCGGTCTTCGAGGGGGCGAGCCGGTCGAGCGCGAACGCCCGGATCGAGTTCCGCCCGATCGCGGCCCAGCCCACCGTCCGCGACTCCATCGCCTTTCAGGCGGCGTTCGCCGGGCTGATGGAGGCGCTCCCGCAGCGCGAACACCCGGTCATCCGGCTCGACTGGGAGACCGCCCGCGACAACTTCTACGCCGCCGTCGCCGACGGGCTCGGCGCCGACGTCGAGTGGATCGGCCGCGACGGCGAGACCACGACGGACACCGACGCGATATACGAGGACCTCCTCGATCACGCCGAGGCCGGCCTGCGGACCGCCGGCTGTCCCGAGGAGGAGGCGGCCTCGTGGCTCGCGCCGCTCCGGTGGCGCGTCGCGAACCGGACCACGCCGGCGAGCTGGAAGCGCGACCGGGTCCGCGCGCGCCTCGACGCCGGCGACGACTTCGAGACCGCGGTCCACGACACCCAGCGCGAGTACATCGACCGACAGTCCGAGACGCTCGTCGAGGGCGGCTTCTCGGCCTGGAAAGACAGCGGTGACGCGGAGTAGCATTTATAAAAACGGACGGCCGAAGACCGCACCAACCGATCCGGCGCGCTCCAGCGAGCGGCTCGGAGGGCCGCGAGCGGACGGCGCGAGGTCGCCGGCGCTCCGCGCCGGCTGTCAGAGAATCTTCGATTCTCGCTGGAGTCAGTCGCCCGGAGCGACGCGGAGGGCGACTGACAGGGCGAGAGCGAAGCTCTCGCTTGCAGCCGGACGTAGTCCGGCGACGAGGCTGGGGAGGCGTGAGGTTGCGGTGCTGTGCGGTCGGGTGGGACACAAAGGGGCAGCCACGAGGAGCGCGGAGGCGACGCAAGCACCGCAGGGAGCGAGTGGAACGAGCGACTGAGGAGCGCAGCGAGCGTGCGCGCTCCTCGTGGCTGGGGCTTTGGAGGTGTTCACCCCCGATCCCGAGTCAATCTCATTTAAACGAACGTCTGTGTCACCGATCGAGGATAGCCCACGCTCACGGAGCAAAAACGCGTATGAATGGCGGACAGGCGGGGTGGCCCGGCGTTCCAGCGCGGGGTATCCCGGTTGCCTTCTCCACCCCGCGACCCGACGAGCGACGGGCGTTCGGCGATGGGCTGCTCGCTTCCGCGCCTGACCCGATATCGCCGACGAACCGCGACGGACCGCTCCTGCGAGCGGGCGCCACGGACCGCTGTCCCCGGCGGACGAGGCTTCCACGTTGGCTCTCGGGGCCCGCGCCGGTCTGACCGGACGCGCCCGCTGTTCGGTCCCCGCTAAAGACTACCTCACGGGTGACGAGCGGGGCCTAACCGCCCGACCTAGTCCGTTTGACGATACTCGGGTCCGGCATAAGGGCCTTTCGTTCGGCGGCGCCCTCCCTACGACAGCAGCGCTCGGGCGTACACCGCGGCGGAGACCGGGAGCGGGACCGACACGGCGACGACGGCGGGCGCGTGCCACTGCAGCCAGCGGTAGTCGCCGAACATCGTCGTCGGCTCGACGGCGAGCGCCCACGTCGCCGCGCTGAGCGTGGTCACGACGCCGAGGATCACCGCGACGCCCGCGAGCGTCCCCGGGTCGAGGTTCCCTTCCTCGACCGAGGCGACGACGACGGCGGTCAGCAGCGCGAACAGCGCGATCCCGCCGGCGCCGAGGGTGCCGGCGGCGTAGTAGCCGGCGAGCTGCGTCGCGTACCCCGACACGAGCGCGTACGGGGCCGCGAGCACGACCACGGTGACGACGCCGGCGGCGATCCCCGTCCGGCGAGAGACGTCGCGGAGATTCATGCCCGTCGGTCGGTCCGGGACCGCGGTAAAAGGACCGGATCGGCGCCGACGCCGACCGTGCGACCGCGCCGGCCCCACCGTCGCACCACCGCATCGACCGCGTCGTCCGCACCGGCCACACCGGCCACACCGGCCACA
>NZ_NHPF01000063.1:0-47672 GCF_002252925.1 Halorubrum sp. Ea8 | reverse complement strand
CGACCGAGCGGCTGGGGCTTCGGAGGCGGTCATCGCGGCGTCACCGATTTATAAGCGAGCGGTTGGGGCTTCGGGGTGATTCTCCGCCGGTATCCGGTCGACGATATCCGAGGGTCCGGTCTGATCCCCGCCGGTATCACAGCGTTCAAACCCGCCCTATCCTTCCAACACCTATGAACGCGGACCGTCGAATCGCCGCCGTCGAGGAGGTTCCCGAGGACAGCACGCTGCTCGTGACGCTGCAGCCCGTCGACCCCGAGAGTGTCGACGACGGCGAGGGCGACGTGGGCGAGTCAGAGGACGGCGCCCCCGAGGCGGAGGCGATCCTCACGCGGGCGACCGGCGAGGTGCGCGCGTTCCGCAACTACTGTCAGCACTGGACCGACGTGCGCATCGACAAGGACGACGGGGCCTTCGTGCGGAACGGCGAGGTGTTCTGTCAGAAGCACGGCGCCACCTTCGAGGCCGACGGCGGCTACTGCAACTTCGGCCCCTGCGAGGGCGCCGTGCTGGAGGGCGTCGACGTGACCGTCGACGGCGACGGCGTCTACCTCGCCGACGACGCCTACGAGTTCGTCAGGCTCGGCCACTCGCGCCGCGACGGCGACAGCGGCGACTCGCGGATCGACTTCACGGGGAACTGAGACGGGCGGATCACGTCCGTATCGGAGCACCTCCGGATTTAAAACCGCGTCCGACCGCTCGCCCCGCCAGCGTCGTCCCGACCGAGCGCCTTCTTCAGGAAGCTCATCCAGCGCTTGCGGTCTGCGGCCTTCTGGCGCTGCTCCTCCGTCTCCGGGTCGGGGGCGTCGAGCCCCTCTAACGCCTCCAGCGCGCGGTCGATCCCGATGATCGACGCCGCGAGCTCCTCGCCGCGCTCGTAGCTCACCTCGTTCTCCTCGATCGGTTCGAGCCGCGCCAACCGCTCCCGGCGGAGGTTCCGCTTCGCGCGCTCGACGCGGTCGCGCTCGCCCGAGGGGACCGAGTCGCGCCGCTTGATTTCGAAGACGAACGACCGCAGCTCGATCGGCTCCCCCTGGACCTCGATCTCCTCGGGGATGTCCGCGCCCACCGTCGCGGCCTCGCGGTTCACCCGTTCGAGGAGCCCCTTCCGTTCGTACTCCTTCACGGCCGTCTGGTAGGCGGCGGTCGCACTTCGCTCCTTCGGCGCGGGCGGCGGCGGACAGCGGGCGGCGGCGGACAGCGGATGGCGGGCAGCGGACGGCGAGCGGCGGCGGACAGCGGACGGCGGCGGCGAACCGCGCGTCCGGACGCCGCTCGTCGCACCGCGAGAAGGGACGACGTTAACCCGACCGCGCCGCTAGCGGTCCGCATGGAGCCGCTCGAAGCCGAGCTCTCGCGGGCCCGCGAGCTCGCCGTCGACGACCTCGCCGACGCCATCGAGGCGATCGGCTTCGAATGCACGCGCTGCGGCGGCTGCTGTACCGGCTACGCCCCCGACGAACCGGGCGGCGCGCCGGCCGGGGAGGGGATCGGCGAGAGCGACGGGAGCGGCGAGAGCGACGCCGGGTGTCACGGCGGCGACGCCGAGGCCCCCGACCGTGAGCCCCACACGGCCACGGTCTTCCCGGACGAGGTCCGCGAAGTCGCGGCCGCGGCCGAGGAGCGGTTCGGCGAGTCGTACGACTGGCGCGACGTCGCCCGCCCGATGCCGTTCGGCCTCTCCGAGGGCGACGGGGGCGAACCGACTGGCGAGACGTTCGAGTGGGCGCTCGCGACCGACGACTGCGGCGACTGCACCTTCTACGAGGAGACGGACGGAACGGGCGCCTGCGCGGTCCACGACGACAGGCCGCTCATCTGTCGGACGTACCCGTTCAGCGTCGCGCTCGACGGGACGAGCCAGCCGATGGGCGAGGCGGTCGACGAGGCGGGGGTCGTCCGCGCCCACGAGTGCGAGGGGCTCGGCCGCGACATCTCCCGCGAGGACGCCGAGGCGCTCGCCGCGTCGCTCAAGGAGCGCGCGGTCCGCGAGTTAGCGGAGGCGATCGGCGTCCGCGATAACTACGACCCGGAAGCCGCCGAGCGCGCCGACGGCGACGTCGTCGTCTTCGACTCGGAGGGACCGAAGGAGGCCGACGGGACGCCGGTCGACGGGGACTGAGCGAGCCCTCGCCGTCGCGGGCGGAGCCTCAGACGACGTCGAGCGCCGCGTCGACGTCGGCGGCGATCTCCTCGCGCGCCGGTTCGCCCGGGAGCGTGAGCGGCGGGCGCACGCGGGGGTCCGGAATGAACCCGCGGTGCGCGGCCGCGACCTTCTCGACGGGCGCGAACCCGTGGTCCCCGCACCGGTCGAACAGCGGCGCGATCGCCCGGCGGTGGAGCGCCAGCGCGCGGTCGTCGTCGCCGGCGCGGAGCGCCTCGCCGAGCGCGATGAAGGCCTCCGGAATCACCTGCGAGAGGGCGTGGATCCCGCCGTCGACGCCGAGCGACGCGCTCGGGTACAGCAGGGCGTCGACGCCCTGAAACACGGTGAACTCCTCGGGGGTTCGGGCGACGGCGACGTCGATCGCCGAGATATCCCCGCTCGTGTCCTTCAGCCCGACGACCGACTCGCGCTCGGCCACGGCGGCGAGGACGTCGGGGTCGATCGGCTCGCCGACCGTCGACGGGATGTCGTAGAGGAACAGCGGCAGGGGCGTCTCGTCGGCGACCGCGTCGAGGAACGCCCGCTGTCCCGCCGGCGCCGTCGAGTTGTGGTAGTACGGGAGCGTGACCAGCCCCGCGTCCGCGCCGGCCGCGTCGGCCGCCCGGAGCCGGTCGAGGGCGCCCGAGACGGTCGTGTCCGCCGCGCCCGCGATCACGGGGACCCGACCGTCGGCCGCCTCGACCGTCGTCTCGACGACCGTCCGGCGCTCCGCGTCGGTGAGGCTGGCGAACTCGCCGGTGGTCCCGCAGGGGACCATCCCGTCGAGCCCGGCGTCGACGAGGGCCCCGACGTGGCTCGCGAGCGCGTCGGCGTCGACATCGCCGTCGGCGTCGAACGGGGTCACGATCGGGGGCGAGACGGCGCCGTGTCGGAACTCGATGTCGGGCATGCAGTCCGGTTCGGAAGGGTGCGAGAAAGGTCTTGGTGCCGCGACGGCGGTTGCCGGAAGCGAGCGCGACGGGGATGGGTCGCGGTTCGCGACGCCGTAGCGTCGAGCCGGGACCTCGATCCCGAGCGCCGCGGTCAGTCCGCGCCGACGGGACCGCGGTCAGTCCGCACCGACGGAACCGCGGTCCGATGCGACTCCGCGGGCGCCGCGGTACCGGTCGCGCAGTCCGAGCGCGAGCGCGCCGAGTCCGAGCAGCAGCACGAGGAGGTCGACGAGGCCGCCGACCCACGGAACGAGGCCGATCGCGGCGATCCCGAGGACGCCGAGGAGGAGGGCGACCCACCGGTTCGGTCGGCCGAGTCGGTTGAGGACCCACGACCCGAGGGCGTACCGACCGTACACGGAGCCGATCCAGATCGCGACGACGTACGCCGCGATCCCGACGAGCGCCAGCGGGATCCCGACGACCGTGACCGCCACGAGGACGAGGAGGATCGGCGTCCCGATCAGCGCGACCAGGCCGACGCCGCCGCTGCGGAGCGAGTCGCCGCCGACGCGGTCGGCGACGCCACGCGAGAAGCGGGGGAACGCGAGCAGGAGCACGGCGCCCAGCGCGAGGTTGACGGCGACGCCGTAGGCGGACCCGACCCACGACGGCGCGAGGTCGGAGCCGAACGCGACCCCGGTGTCGCCGCGGAGACTCGTGTCCTCGACGACGCCGCCGGCGACCGTCGCGTCCGGGCTCTCGGTGAACGTCTCGGCGTCGTACCGGAACTCGCCGCCGACGTCCGCGTTCGGGCCGAGCACGACCGAGTCGGCGGCCGCGCGAACGTCGCCGTCGACCGCGCCGTCGACCGTTATCGAGCCCGCACCGACGTCGAGCGATCCGCCGATCCGACCGGTGTCGGTCAGCTCGAACGAGCCGGCGCCCGTCTCGACGTTCCCGCCGACAGTCCCGTCGACCACGATCGTCCCGGCGGCGGCCTGGACGTTCCCGTCGACGCGGCCGGTCTCCGCGACGCGGATCGAACCGGCCGCTCCCGAGAGGTCGCCGTCGACGGTGCCGCGGACCACGATCGTCCCGGCGACGCCGTCGATCCCGTCGACCGTCTCCCCCTCGTCGACGACGATCGTTCCGGAGGCTCCCTGCACCGACTGGGCCGTCGCGAGCCCCGTCGCGAGCGGGAAGAGGAGCGCGACGACGGCGAGAGCGACGGCGATACGACGACGAAACGCGTTGGAGGACGGGTCCATGGCGGATGAATTATTTTTCAGTGACATATATCTGTCTGGTGAGTGGTGTCAAGGGTCAGTCGGTAGCCGCGACCGGCGGGGCCCGGTCCGAGTCCCGCGACGGACGTCCCGCTGTCCGTCGCCGCGCCCGGCCGATGCGCCCGGTCCGTCGAGCGCGCTGACGCGCAGTCGGACCGGATGCGTCGGCCGCGTGTTCGCGCTCGCCCGCAGCGACAGCTCCGTCGTCACGGGTTCGAGCCGCAGCCGGCGGAGCAGCGTCGCGGTCGCGAGTCGGAGTTCCTGTCTCGCGAACCGCATCCCGATACAGTGGCGCGGGCCGCCGCCGAACGGGAAGTACGCGTATTCGGGGCGGTCGCCGACCGCCGGGCCGGCGCCGTCGTCACCGCGAGCGGTCCCTGAGGCGTCGCCCTCGTCGCCGTCACTCCCGCCGCCGGCGGCCTCGTCACCGGTGGCCTCGTCGCCGTCGGTCTGCCGGAGCCACCGCTCGGGCCGGTACGTCTCTGGGTCGTCCCACCACCGCTCGTCGCGGTGAACCGCCCACGGCGAGAGCGTCAGCACGACGCCGGCCGGAACGCGGTAGCCGCCGAGGGTCACCGGCTCGGTCGGCTCGCGGAAGAAGGAGTGGACGGGCGGGTACAGCCGGAGCGCCTCGTCCACCGCCGCCGTCAGCGCCGGACACTCCCGGACGTCCGCGGGCGTCGGGTCGGCGTCGAGCGCCGAGACCTCCGCGCGGACCCGGGCTTGGAACTCGGGCCGGCGGGCGAGGCAGTAGAGCGTGTACGTCAGGCCGAGCGCGCTCGTCTCGTGGCCCGCGAACAGGAACGTCACCGCGTTGTCGACGAGCTGGTCGTCGTCGATGGCCCCGAGCTCGGCGGCCGCGACCAGCGTGCCGAGGAGGTCGTCCGCGGCGCCCGGGTTCGCGGGCGGGCCGGCGGCGCGGCGTTCGGCGACGAGGTCGCGGATCGTCGCCCGGAGCGCACGGATTCGCCGCCGGTACCGCCGGTTCGTCGGGGTCGGGATCCACTCCGGGAGGAAGGAGGCGATCCGGCCCGTGTCGAACCGCTCCGTGACGCTCTCGGCGGCCGCCCGGACGGTGTCGCGCTCGCGCTCGACGTCGCTTCCGAGCAGGCTCTCGGCGAGGACGGCGAACGCGTAGTCGGTCGCGGCGGCGTGGACGTCGACGACGTCGCCGTCGTCCCACGAGGCCGCCGTTCGGCGGGCGTGCTCGACCATCGCGTCGCCGTACGCGGCCACCCGCTCGCGGAAGAACGCCGACCGCATCGCCGTTCGCTGCTCGCGCCACGCGTCTCCCTCGGCGAGGAACAGCCCGTCGCCGAGGAGCCCGCCGAGCCGCTCGCGGGGCATCTCGCCCTTCTCGAACCGGTCGTGCTCCTCGACGAGGATCGCCGCGATCGCGTCGGGGTCGGTCACGAGGTAACTCTCCGTGCCGAACACGTCGTAGCGGACGATCCCGCCGTGCTCGGACGACCGCCGTTCGTAGAACCCGAGCGCGTCGCTCGCGAGTTCGTGGACGTTTCCGAACAGCGGAATCCCGCCGGGGTCCGGCGGTCGCGGCGCGTCGCGCGGAGCGGTGACTCCGTCTCCGTCGGTCGTCTCGCTCATACGGATCGATCGGCGCCGCGAACCGCTGAGGGTTCGCACGGACGCGTCCGGGTATTTTTAACTGATAGGCGGTCGGTCGTCGGGACGATTCCCATGCGATACGTGCACGTGGATATCACGTTCCCGCCGTCGGTCCGGCATCCGATGCACGGGTTCCTCGACGAGGGCGACGGCTGGCGGACCGAGATGCTCACGTGGCGGCGGCTCCCGGACGAGACCTTCGTCACGCTGTTCCGCGTCGTCGCTCCCCGCGAGCCGTACCTCGACCGGCTGCGGTCGATCGACGCCATCGACCGGTTCGAGACGGCCCCGGGCGACGACGCGTTCTATCTCAAGGCGTACGAGCGACTCGGCGGGCCGCTGGAGGCGTTCCTCGGGGCGTTCGCCGACACCGATTTCGTCTCCGTGCCGCCCGTGGTGTACCGCTCGGAGGGACGCATGTCGTTCGGGGTGATCGGCCCGCCCGACCAGCTCCGGGACGTGCTCGCGACCGTTCCGGACCCGATCGACGTCGATATCGACCGGATCGGCTCGTACGGCGGCGGTCGGCGGCTGGCCGGCGTCGAACTCACGGAGCGCCAGCGGGAGGCCCTCCGCGCCGCGCGCCGCGTCGGGTACTACGACGTGCCGCGAACGGGATCGGTGGCCGACGTCGCCGAGGCGGTCGGCTGCTCCTCGTCGACGGCGGGGGCGCACCTCCGGAAGGCGGAGGCGGCGCTGGTCGAGGCGCTCCTCGACGGCTGATCCCAGTCCATGGGGACGCTCCGCGAGCGTCGGCGCCGCGTCTACCGGATCGGCGGTACAACTATACTGGTCCGTCGCCACGTACGGGTGGAGTCTACTATGGAGATCTCAGAGAAGCTCCTCTGTCTGTTCAGCGCCGACGTGCGCGAGGCGGACGGCCAGTACGTCGTCGACGTCCCGCGCCGCGAGATCGAGACCGGGTCGCTGGAACCGGGCGAGACGTATCGGGTCGCGCTTATTTCCCGCTCGGAGGCCGAGACGGGCGACGAGACCGACGGCGGCGCCGACGTCTCCGCGTCCCGTGCCGACGACGGGCCTCAACCCCCGGTCGAACCGGGCGAGATGCGGTACGTCGAGATCGAGGACCTCGGCAAGCAGGGCGACGGCATCGCCCGGGTCGAGCGCGGCTACGTGATCATCGTTCCCGACACGGAGGTCGGCGAGCGCGTGAAGATCGAGATCACGGAGGTCAAGTCCAACTTCGCTGTCGGCGAGGTCGTCGAGGAGGCCGCATAGCGGCGACGCGAACCGAGCGCGAACCGAGCGCGAATCGAACCCGGACCGAACCCGGACCGAGCGGGCATAATTCGAGCCGGGATGGGGTCCGGACCGTCGTGGCTTCTATCCTGAACCGTCGTGGCTTCTATGTGCGACCCGCGTTTACCTCGAAACATGGAGTCGACGAGCGCCGACGACGAGCGGACCCCTCGACGACCATGCCGCACATGAGCGTTCGACTGCCGGTCGCGGACGCCCCCGAGTCTGTCGGGGACCGCCGCGCCGGCTTCTCTGCCACCGTGTTGACTGAGCTGGGCGTCGAGCCCGGCGACCCCGTGAGCGTTCGGGGCGGTCGGACGACGGTCGCCGTCGCGGCGCGCGTCGACGGCGACCCCGGCGGGGCCTGTCTCCCCGGGTCGATCCGCCGGAACGCGGGCGCCGAGGTCGGCGACACGGTGACGGTCGAGCCGGTCGACGCCGTCGCGGCGTCCGCGGTCACTCTCCGCCTCGACGAGCGGATGGACCTCACCCGCGCGGGGGCCGCCCTCCGGCGGCGCCTCGACGGGACGGCCGTCTCGGTCGGCGACGAGGTGGAGGCGACGCTGCTGGGCGGCGCGCTGAACCTGACGTTCGTCGTCGAAGACGTGGCGCCGTCCTCGCCCGGGATCGCGAGCGAGGAGACCGAGATCGAGGTCGAGACGGGCGAGGGGACGGCGGCGGTCGTCAGCGAGCCCTCCGTGTCCGCGACCGACAGCGTCGTGCCCGCCGAGACGTTCCGGGAGCTCCGCGAGGCCGCCGCGACCCGACTCGACGGGCGGGAGTCGTTCGCGGCGGCCGGCCGGCCGACGACGCTCGGGCTCCTCCTCCGCGGGCCGCGGGGCGCCGGGAAGACGACGCTCGTCGAGGCGGTCGCGGCCGCGGTCGACGCGACCCTCGTCAGGGCCTCTGCCGCGCGGCTCCGCGGCGAGGGCGCGGGCGACCGCGAGCGTCGCCTCGACCGCGTCGTCGAGGCCGCGAGCGACGCCGACCGAGCGGTGGTGCTCTTAGACGACCTCGAGGTCCTCGGCGACGACGGCGCCGCCGCGACGCTCGGCGATCGCCTCCGCGAGACGCTCGACGAACTGCGGGCCGCGGACGGGACGGTCGCGATCGGGGTGACCACGGACGCCGAGCGCGTCCCGGAGGCGCTGCGACGCGGCGGGCGGTTCGACCGCGAGGTCGAGGTCGCGCCGCTGAGCGTCGCGGACCGACGGGAGGCCTTAGAGAGCGTCGCGCGGGACGTGCCGCTCGCGATGGACGTCGACTTCGCGGAGACGGCGACCCGGATCAACGGGTTCGTCCTCGCCGACGTGACGGTGCTGGTCGACGTGGCGCTGGAGCGGGCGATCCGCCGGGACGGCCGAACCGCGGTCCGCCAGTCCGACGTCGACCACGCGATGGACGTGGTCGAGCCCAGCGGGCTTCGGGATGTCGCGGTCGAGTTTCCCTCGGTCGCGTGGGACGACGTCGGTGGGCTCGAGGCGGCCAAACGCGAGATCGTGCGGGCGGTCTACTGGCCGCTCGAGTACGCCGACCGCTTCGAGCGAGCCGGTATCGAGCCGCCGTCGGGCGTGTTGTTGTACGGCCCGCCGGGGACCGGGAAGACGCTCCTCGCGCGGGCCGCGGCCAGCCTCAGCGACGCGAACTTCATCTCGGTGAACGGGCCGGAGCTGTTGGACCGATACGTCGGGGCCAGCGAGCAGGCCGTCAGGGACCTGTTCGCCACGGCTCGGGAGAACGCGCCGGCGGTCGTCTTCTTCGACGAGGTCGACGCGATCTCCCCGAAGCGACGGAGCGACGACACCGGCGCCGGCGAGCGCGTGGTGTCCCAGCTGTTGACCGAACTGGACGGGCTGGAACCGCTGACGAACGTCGTCGTCGTCGCGGCGACGAACCGGCCGGACATGATAGACGAGGCGCTGTTGCGCCCCGGCCGGATCGAGAAGACCGTCGAGACGCCGCTTCCCGACGAGCCGGCGCGGCGGGAGATCCTCCGGATCCACGCCCGTGACACCCCGACGGCCGAGACGGTCGACTTCGACGCGCTGGCGGAGCGGACGGCGGGGTACAGCGGCGGCGACCTCGCCGCGCTGGTCCGCGAGGCCGCGATGCTCGCCATCGAGGACACGATCACCGACGACGGGAGAAACGGGGATCTCACCGTCGACGCGGATCACTTCGAACGTGCGTTGGCCGAAACGACGCCGTCGGTGGGGGACGCTCCCGATCGGGACGGCGCGTTCCAGCGGTGAGTTACGCCCGTTCCTCGTGTAAGTTGAGGACGAAGTAGGCGATCCCGAGTGCCGTGACTAACTCCACCGCGGAGATCAGCCAGAACGCCGTGGAGAACTCCAACCCCTGGTTCTGGAGCGTCGGCAACGCGAACAACGCGCCGGCGGCGACGACGAAGCAGACGACGATACCGACGACTGATCGAACGTTCAATACGGCAACCGATTCATCGATGTCGTCTGACATTAGTGATAAAAAGACTCACAGCGAGTCGGGTAGTTACCGGTCGATACGGCCTTAATCGGCGGCAGACGGCTCTCCGGCCGACGGCTCCGGCGCTTCGGTGTCGCCCATGATGGCGCGACTGCGCAGGAGGATGAGCCCGAAGCCGACCTTCGCGCTCACGTCGAGGATCATGAAGCCGAGCGTCTCGACGCCGAGACCCACGATGCCGGCCCCTTCGGTTCCGACGAGCCACAGGATCGGGTACGCGGTCCAAAGGACCAACGTCAACACGGTCAACGTGTTGAACGTGCTCTCCACCTCAGCCGAGCGCGCCTTCGCCGCGCTGCGGAGGCTCGTGGCGAGGTAGTACAGCACGAAGATCATCGCGATCGTGCTGATGAGCCAGAACGAGTACCGCGCAAGCATCGTCTGCGAGAGCGCACCGACGAGGCCGGTGACGATCATCAGCGCGTCGACGCCGATGAGCGTCCCGATCGTCACGCGGTCGACCTTCGCGAGGAGCGCGAGGTCGAGCAACAGCAGCGGCGTGGTGAACAGCCAGTCAGCGTACCGCGCGTAGTAGATGTCGAGCGTCCCCCGGCCGACGACTTCGACCTCGGTCAACCCGATACCGAAGAACATCGACAGGTACGCCGCCGACGCGATCCCCGGCACGAGGATCGTGATCGCGTAGTACTCACGCGCCTCTTTGTTCGTGACTCCCCAGCCTTTCGCGATGAAGTAGAACGTCCCGAGGAGCATGAATATCGTCCCGATACCCAGCCACAGCGTTTCGGGCCGACCATCGCCGAGGAGGTCGAACCCTGCTTGAAGTACTGTCGGATCCATACGCAACTACACGTATCACCCATAAAACAATCAACTTCGACACAGCATAGTAAGGTACGCGCTCCGGCCGGGTCTGAGCGAGAATATATATCACTATTTTGAATTAGAAAGAAACACCGATCAGGCGGGGTTTCCCGGATTCGGCGCCGCGAGCGTCGGCGGTCTCGGCGGGTTGTCCGCCGGCGTCGGGGGGACGGACCTTACTAGTGACCCAAAATGAAACCAGTCTGGCGACCGTACTACCCGTATGGCGAACGACGAGGCCGAGACGGAGACCGAAACGACGGACGAGACCGATGAAACGACGGAGCGCGAGACGGAGGCGGAGACGACGGCCATCGACGTGGAGGCGCTCGACACGTACGAGGACCGCGTGGAGGAGCTCTCGTCCGCGCTGGAGGAACGGGAAGAGACAATCGAGGAGCTCGAGTCCGTGGTCGAAGCGCAGTCCGAACAGATCGAGACGCTGGAGGATCGGTTCCTCGATCTGTCCGCCCGCGTCGCGGACGGGCGGAACCTCGGCGTCTGTCCGGAGTGTAACGGGCCGACGGAGAAGAAGGAGCGGCTGTTCCGGAGCGACACGATCGAGTGCCTGCGGTGCGGCGAAGTCATCCACACGTACTGAGCCGCGCAGTCCGGTTTCGCGCCCGCGGGCACGGGCGACTCGTTCAAGCGAGGCGGTGCCGAGAGGCGACTCAGTCGTCCCCGTCGGCAGAGAGGCGACTCAGTCGTCCCCGTCAGCCGAGACGCGGGCGTCCCAGTAGGAGACGGACGCCACGTAGTCGCCCGGGATCGTGTTGCCGACGAGCTCGTCGAGGACCCGGAAGGGCCTCGCGACGGGGCCGGGAAGCTCGCGGTAGAAGCCGTACGGCAGCACGAAGTCGTGCTCCTCGCCGGCGAGCGTGAGGCCCGCCGCGCGGAGCATATCGACGACCTGTCGCTCGGAGTAGAGCCGGGAGCCCATCGGGAGCAGCCAGGTGTACAGCGTCCGGAGGCTACGACGGTTGAACGTGTCGAAGAACACCTGATCGGCGCTGACGCGGCGTAGCTCGCGGGCGAACGGAACCGGATCGTCCATCAGGTGGAAGAAGCGCATCGCGACCACCGTGTCGAAGTGGTCGTCCGGAAACGGGAGCCGCGAGGCGTCGCCGCGAACGAACTCCACGGTGTCCGACAGTCCCCCCTCGACCGCCTTCGCGCGGCCCTGTTCGAGCATCTCCCGGGAGATGTCTATCCCGACGATGTCGGCGCCCCGGTCGGCGATCATCGTCGTGAACCGACCGGTGCCGCAGGCGACCTCCAGCACGCGGTGCCCATCCTCGATCGGCCCGAGCGCCGAGAGGACGGCCTCCTTCTCGCGTCGGTCGATGAGCTCCCCGCCGCCAGAGAACCGGACGTCCTCGTACTCCTCCGCGACCTCGTCGGCCTGGTACCAGTCCTGTCCCTTCACGTTGTCAGTACTGCACGCCCGACCGACAAAACCGTACTGGATGCGGTCGGGGACGGCGTCGGCATCCGCCGGTCGCGGCGGGGTCGGCGCTCGCCGGCTCCGATCGGCCGCTATCCGCTCGTCGAGACGGCGTCGGCCGAGATCTTGAGTATCACCCGCGGCCCCGACTCCTCACCGTGGTGGGGGTACTCGTCGACGTCGAAGTACCGCCGGGCGAGCTCGTCGATGTGTTCTTTCGCTCCCTCCTCGGTCAGCTCCGCCTCGCCGCGGACCGAGACGTAGCGGTACGGGTCGTCCGGATCGAGCACGCTGACTCCGACCTTCGGGTTTCGCCTGACGTTCCGCTCCTTCCGCCGCCCGCGGGCCGTGTTCACGAGGACGTACTCGCGGTCCTCGTGGTCGACCCACACCGGCGTGACGTGCGGGAATCCGTCGGGAGTCACCGTCGCGAGGTGGGCGTACGACTCGCGCTCGAAGATGTCGACGTGAGACTCGGGAATCACGGAGACGCGTACGGCGGGAAGCGGGGAAAATATCCCGATCGATCAGGATAATCGCTCGCCTGAGACGTGATATTAACACATTATATTATCCCAATCGGATTCCCCAATATGTAGCTAACCTTTACCAATAGGCAAAGGATTCAGATATAACATGAGTACCAGTCCAGCGGAGACCGCCGACCAAGACCGCCTGTCCGAGAGCGAGTACCGCGATCGCCTGCGCGAACTACCCCCTAGCGCCAAGCTCGTCGCGAAGGTACTGGAGGGCGACTCGCCGCTCTCGCAGGGCGGGCTTGCCGAGGAGTCGCTTCTGCCCGACCGGACCGTCCGCTACGCGCTCAACCGCTTGGAGGAGGAGGGGCTCGTCGACTCCCGCTACAGCTTCAAGGACGCGCGCAAGCAGGTCTACTACCTGACTGTCTGAGGCCGCCGCGCGACGGGCGGAGCGAGTCGACCGTCGACTTCGCACGGAGTTCTTTTTAATCCCTCGTCCCGATACCTGACCGTATGGACCTCTCGGTCGTCGTACCGACGCTCAACGGGCGGGACCGGCTGGGCGCCTGCCTCGACGCGCTGGCGACGCACGCTCCCGAGGCGGAGGTGATCGTCGCCAACGGCCCCTCCGCGGACGGGACGACCGGGATGGTGCGCGACCGCGACGACGTCGACGTGCTCGTGGAGATCTCGGACCGAACCGTCAACGTCGCGCGCAACGCGGGGATCGAGGTCGCGACCGGCGACGCGGTGGCGCTGGTCGACTTCGACAACCGGATCGGTGAGGAGTGGCCCGGCGCCGTCCGAGCCGGCCTCGCCGACGCCGCCGCGGTGACGGGACCGGTGACGCCGGCGGAGCCGTCCCGACGGCCAGAGGCCGGCGGCAACGGAGAGCAGGTTAGCGCCGACGGAGAGCGGGTTAGCGCCGACGAGGAGGCCGGCGACGGAAGCGGGGACGACGCCGCGGACGAACCCCCCGTGGGGCCCGAGCGCCGGACGATCGCGGGCCGCGACGTGACCTACTTCGCGGGCGGGAACGTCGCCTTCCGGCGGGAGACGCTCCGGGACATCGACGGCTTCGACGAGTACCTCCGGACCGGCGGCGCGCGCGACGCGGCCCACCGGCTGGCCCGGATGGGCCACGAGATCGCGTGGCGCGAGGCGCTCGGCGTGACCAAGGAGCTGCCGAGTCCGACCGCGGCCGACGGGGGTCGCAGCGCCCACGAGTGGGGATGGAAGTACCGGGCGCTCGCGTACCGGCTCCTGAAAAACTACGGCGTCCGGCCGACGGTGATGGCGCGGGTCGGGTCGCACGCCGCGACGGACGCGGTCGACGCGGCCGCCGACGTGGTCCGCGGCGAGTCGACGCCCTCCCGGTGGGCCGCGAACGGACGCGACGTGCTCGTCGGCCTCGCCAGCGGGGGTTCGGACGGGCTCGTCGCCCGGGGCCGCGACCGGAGCCCGGCCCGAAACCCGAACGGCATCTCGGAGCGCGCCGACCGCGCCGTGGCGAAGTACGACCGGCGAGAGCGAGAGGAGTGACGGGCGGGTGGAGGGGCGGCGGACGGCGGACGGCAGACGGCCGATCCGCGCCGTCCCCGCGCCTTTTAACCTCCACCGTCGTCTACTGCCGGTAACGAATGGGACTCACGAAGCGGATCATCCCCTGTATCGACGTCGACCTCGACGACGACGGGGACGCGGCGGTGTACACGGGCGTCAACTTCGAGAACCTGAAGTACACCGGCGACCCGGTCGAACTGGCGAAGAAGTACAACGCCGCGGGCGCCGACGAGTTCGTCTTCCTCGACATCACCGCGAGCGCGGAGGGCCGCGAGACGATGCTCGACGTGGTGAACGCGGTCGCCGACGAGTGTTTCATCCCGCTCACGGTCGGCGGCGGGATCCGCACGAAGGCGGACATCAAGGAGACGCTTCGCGCGGGCGCGGACAAGGTGTCTATCACGACCGGCGCGCTCGAACGCCCCGAGCTCATCGAGGAGGGCGCCGCGGCGTTCGGCAGTCAGTGTATCGTCATCTCGGTCGACGCGCGCCGCCGACGCGACGACGCCGGCGAGCACTTCTACGAGGACGACGACGGCGAGACGGTGTGGTTCGAGTGCACGAAGAAGGGCGGCCGCGAGGGCACCGGGATCGACGCCGTCTCGTGGGCGAAAGAGGCCGAGGAGCGCGGCGCCGGCGAGCTGTTCGTCAACTCCATCGACATGGACGGGACGAAGGACGGCTACGACATCCCGCTGATGACGGCCGTCTGCGACGCCGTCTCCACCCCGGTCATCGCCTCCTCCGGCTGCGGCGGTCCAGAGGACATGTACGAGGTGTTCACCGAGGCGAACGCCGACGCGGGGCTCGCGGCCTCCATCTTCCACTTCGGCGACTACTCCATCGAGGAGACGAAGGAGTACCTCGACGAGCGCGGCGTTCCCGTCCGGTTGTAGCCGAACGGCCGTCGTTCTTACTCGGAACAGAATAATTACCATTCACAACTGTCGTGATTTCCAATAGTTGTGATCGAAATCAACAGTTATTATGCGATGCCGAGCGAATCGTGACGTATGTCCACGTCATCGACGCGTGTCCGTGCCGAGCGCCCGGAGCTCGTCTGCCGACGGACCGACGACGGCTCTGGAGACGGGGAGGTGACGTTCTTCGAACGGGACCGCGATCCCGACGAGCGGACGACCAGGTGGATCACGGTCCGAGAGGCGGACTGCGTGCCGCGCGACGAGTGGCGGTAGAGGATCCGGACCGGCGCCGGCCTCCTCGTCGGCGTCGGTGCGGCGCTCACGGCGTGCTGTCGACGCGCGTTCGGCATCGGGCGAGACCGGTCGATCTCCCCGTTTTTCACCGCGAACCTGCAGAACCTCGGAATCGCGCTGCCGATCTCGCTGCCGTTCGCCGACCCGCTGGTCACCGTCTCGATAATCGTCTACTACGTCGTCCAGCAGATCGGCGGTGCCGCGCTCGCGGACGCGACGTGAGGCCCTGACGCGGTTCGGGCCGGGTCGTCTCGCCGGCGCTCCTGGCTTGCACCGCCGACCGCCCCCGATCGGTTCGCGCCGTCGACCGCCCCGGTCAGTCGTCGGCCGCGACGGCGTCGGTCGTCAGCAGGTCGCGGTCGTCGAGCAGCGTGACGGTCGCCAGTCGGATGGCGTGCGGCCAGCCGAGCGGGGTCGCGCTGTCCGGCGTCCCGTCGTCGAAGAACTGCTCGGGGAGGTAGCTGGTCGACTCGCACAGCGAGCCGCCGGGCGAGACGCGCGCGAGGAGATCGCGGGCGCGCTCGGCCATCCGGTCGGCCCGCGGGTCCTCGTGCGCTTCGAGCAGGGCCGCGAGCTCCGCGCAGGCGTTCGCGCCCCACGCCGTCGAGACGGTCCACACCTTCTCCGAGAGCTGGCCGGCCTGCCGCCACGCGTCGCCCTCGTACCGGATCAGTCCGGCGATCTCGTCGCTCTCGTGCGCGAGCCCGTCGACGACGGTCTCAACGTGCGAGACGAGCCGGTCGAGCCGCTCCTCGTCGACGGCGCCGGCCGCCCCGTCGCTCCCGTCGGCCCCCCCGAGCCCGTCGAACGATCGGTGCGCGCTCGCCAGCGACAGCGTCGAGGAGTCGAGCCGGTCGTCGATCGCCCCCTCGGGCGTCTCGCGGAGCGCGTAACAGCCGCGCTCGGGGACCCAGAGGTCGTCGAGCGCCTCGTACACGCGAATCGCCTGCCCCCTGGCGTGGCCGGCGAGGTCGTCGGGGAGGGCGGCGGGGTCGAGGTCGCCACCGGACGCCCCCGCGTCGCCGTCGGGGGTACCGGCGGCGTCCGAGTCGGCGCCGAGCGCGTCGGCGTCGAGCCCGTCGCCGTGGAGCGCCAACTCGCTGTACGCCTCCAGGAACGTCGCCGCGGTGTGGGCGAACCGCCCGGCGCTGTCCTCCCACGCGTTCTGACAGACGACGGGTCGACCGTCGTCCTCGAGCGTCTCGTCGAGGCCGGCGAGCGCGGCGACGAGGGTCGCGTCGAGGTCGGGGACGGCCACACCGCTCTCTCGCGCCTGCGCGAGGTACGCGATCACGCTGCCGGTCTGGTCGGCCTGGTAGTCGACGTCGGGGCCGTCCTCGATCCGGGCGTTCGCCCACCCGGGCGCGAGGGAGCCGTTCCGCGGCCAGACGCGGTGGGGCCACGAGCCGTCCGGGCGCTGGGTGGCGACGTACATCGCGGCCGAGCGGGCGTGCCAGTCGTCGAGCCCGAGCCCGAGCCGGTCGTCGGCGCCGAGCAGGAACGTCGAGATCTCCGCGTCGTCGCGGAACCACGTGTAGCCGTAGCCCCCGGAGGTCGCGTAGAACGGGTCGAAGTCGGGACCGGCGATCCGGAGCCCGGAGTCGGCAGAGAGCAGCGAGAGCACGCGGAGGTCGGCGACGAGCGACTCGCGGGCCGGCGCCGACGCGGGGACGGAGGGCGTCGTCTCGTCCGCGGCCGCGGCGAGGGCGTCAGCCGAGTCGAGGTCGGCGAACAGCTCGTCGAGCCGGGCGCGGGCCGCCTCCCGCGGCGTCTCCGCGCGGTCGGTCAGGAGCGACGCGACGGCGGCGACGCCGCCCTCGAAGGGGGCCTCGGCGATCACCTCGCCGGAGAGCCGCTCCTCCTCGTAGCGGTCGCCGTCGCGGTCGCGGGGGAGGTCGGTCGGCGCGTCTTCGAGGAGCTCCGGGAACGTCGCCGGGAGCTGGCCGCGGAGGTCGCGGAACCCCGTGTCGCTCGCGAGGAAGTCGTGCTCGTCGGCGTGGTACACCTCGACCGCGTCGTCGTACCGGAGCTGGCCGACGCGGTCGTCGCGGCCGTCGGGAGCGAACCGGGCGTAGACGACGAGCGAGAGGGCGTCGGGGTCGACGTTCGCGTGCCCGTCCTCGCCGACGTCGACCGTCGCGCGCGTGAGGTGCGCGTCCCCGATCGTGACGTCGCGGCGGGTCACGGTGGCGGCGTCCGCCTCGTGGACGGTCTCGATCAGGGTCGCGTCACCGACGTACCGCTGTTCGGTGGGCGTCTCGTCGAGCCAGACGATCTCGTCGCCGATCGCGAGACCGATCCGCGAGCGGACCAGCCCGGTCCGTCCCGTCAGCGGGTAGCCGAAATCGCGGAGCTCCCCGTCCTCGTCGACGTGGACCAGCCGCCCCTCGCCGCCGGTGAACCGTCCGGTGACGGTCCGCCGTTCGCCGGGAAACCGGGTGGCGTGTCCGGTGTTGCGCTTGTAGTCGTCGAGCGCGTCGCGGAGTTGCATTACGCGGGTAAACGCCCCCTCCGCGTATGAAGTTTTGGTGTAATTATTATTCATGTGTTCGAGAAACGGAAACCCTCAAGCCGGGAGGCGCCCGGGTACCGGCATGCACGAGCCCGGGCCTCCGCGGACGACGAGCGTCGGCGAATCGGTCGAGCTGGCGCCTCGGTCCCCGGATCCGGACGGTACGTACGAGTGGACGGTCCGCGACGCGCCCGCCGACAGCGCCGTCGGCGAGGGACCGATAGGGAGCGGCGGCGGATCCGGCAAGGGCGACGAATCCGGGGTGGGCGACGGGTCCGAGGAGGGCGGCGGGTCCGAGGAGGGAACCGGACGCGGAGAGGGTGACCGACCGGAAGACGAACCCGAGGGGACACCACCGGTCCTCGTCTCCGGGGCGACGAGCCGATCGGACGCCCCGGTCGTTCACCTCCGGCCGGACGCGCCGGGGACCTACGTCCTGACGCTCGACGCGCCCGACGGGACGCACCGCCAGCGCGTGCGCGCATTCCCGGACGAGCGCCGAGAGACCGAACTCCGCGTCGCGGCCGCGGACATCCCGGTCGACGACGACGCCGTCGACCGCGTCTCGCTGATGTGGGCGCACAACGAGCGCCTCCTCGCCCGCGACCGGCCCGAGCGCGACGGCGACGACTGGGTCCTCGAGACCCGGGTGCCGCCGGGGCGCCACCGGTTCAGCTTCGTCGCCAACGACGACCCCGGAAACGAGCACGGCGACGTCGTCGAGGTCCCGGGACCCGGACGCCCCCGACTCTCGCTCGACGGGCGGGTCGAGGACCGTAGCGACGCCGAATCGGTGGTCGTCCTGACGGCCGACGTCGAGGCGCCGCCCGCGGCCGGCGGGGGCGAAGGGGTGCGGGGCGAGGTCGACGCCGCGGACCGCGGCGTCGGCGTCGAGTTCCTCGTCGACGACCGCGACGCCGCCCCGGAGACGGTCACGCGGATCGAGTCGTTGGCGGACGGGGCTACCCTCGCCGTCCCGCTCGAAGCGGTCCCCGACGACGCCCTCGACGGCGACGGCCTCCGAGTTCACGCGGTCCCGCGTGCGGAGCGGTACGGGGCGGCCGAGACGGTGCGCATCGGGCGCGGGAACGGCGACGAGAGGCGGACGGCGGACGGAGGCGGCGTCGACGAGCGGCCGACGGCCGAAGGCGTCGCCGGTGGCGGCGCGCCGGTCGCGGTCACCGACCCTCACGCCGCCCCGGAGTGGGCCGACGCGCCGACGATATACGAGGCGTTCGTCAGGTCGTTCGCGGGCGACACCCTCCCGACGACGTTCCGCGAGATCGAGCGCCGGGTGCCGTATCTGGAGAGCCTGCGCGTCGACGCGCTGTGGCTGACGCCCGTGCTCGCCTCGCCGACCGAGCACGGCTACCACGTCACCGACTACTACGAGACGGCGAGCGACCTCGGCTCGCGCGAGGCGTTCGAGTCGCTCGTGGAGACCTGCCACGACGCCGGGATCCGGGTGGTCTTCGACCTCGTGATCAACCACACCTCCCGCGACCACCCCGCGTTCCAGATGCACGCCGCCGGCGTCGACGCGTACGCCGACCACTACCGCCGGGCCGACGGCGCCTTCGACGTGACCGGGACCGACTGGGCGGAGCTCGCCCCCGGCGACATGCCGGAGTACTACTTCAACTGGCGGCGGATCCCCAACCTCAACTTCGACAGTCCGGCCGTCCGGGCGTGGCTGCTGGACGTAGTCGACGAGTGGGCCGCCGTCGTCGACGGCTTCCGCGCCGACGTGGCGTGGGGGGTCCCGCACGGGTTCTGGAAGGAGGTCGCCGACCGCGCCCCCGACGACGTCCTCCTGCTCGACGAGACGCTCCCGCACGACCCCTTCTACGGCGAGGGGGAGTTCGACCTCCACTACGACACCTCCCTCTACGGGATCCTCCGCGACGTCGGCGCGGGCGAGGCCCCCGCGAGCGCGGTCGGCGACGCGTTCGACCGCGCCGCGTGGCTCGGCTTCGACGATCCGAGCGCGCAGATGCGCTACGTCGAGAACCACGACGAGGACCGCTACCTCGCCGAGTACGGCCGAGACGCCCTGAAGGCCGCCGCCGCGACCGTCTTCACGCTCCCCGGCGCGCCGATGATCTACGCCGGGCAGGAGCGCGGCAACGAGACGTACCGCGGCCCCGTCCGCTGGCACGACGGCGACAACGACCTCACCGACTTCCACCGCGACCTGGCCGCGCTCCGCGAGCGCGAGCCGCTCCTCCGCGAGGGCGCCGTCGACTTCAGCGGCCCCGCGACGGACGTGCGCGTCGTCGACGGCGACCCGGAGCGGGTGACCGCGTACGCCCGGACGGCGGTCGGCGATAACGAGGGCGCCGACGAGGCGGACGGCGACGCCCTCCTCGTCGTCGTCAACTTCGCGACCGAGCCGGCGACGGTCGCGGTGCCGGAGGGAGTCGAGACCGACCTGTTCGCCGACCGCGCGGTCGGGACCGAGGTCGCCGTCGACGCCGTGGCCGTCCTCAGATAGGGTCCCGTCTCCCCGGTCGCGGTATCCGCGTCCGTCGCGTCGTCCGACCCTTATAAGTGGTCGCCTCGCCCTCTGTTGCGTATGGACGACCGGACGCTGAACGATCTCCTCCGCCGATTCGGGCTCTCGGACAAGGAGATCGACACGTATCTGAGTCTCTTGGAGCACGGCGAGGCGAAGGCGAGCACCATCGCGGACGCCGCCGGCGTGTCGAAGCGCTACGTCTACAGCGTGAGCGAGTCGCTCGCGGACCGCGGGTTCGTAGAGGTGAACGACCACGTCGTGCCGACGACGATCCGCGCGAACCCGCCCGACGAGGTGATAAACCGGCTCCGCTCGGACGTCGACGCGATCCGACCCGGACTGGAGGAGCGCTTCTCGCGGGTGGAGCGGCGGGCCGAGCAGTTCGAGGTGATCAAGTCCCGCGTCACGGTCATCAAGCGGATCCGGTCGCTGCTCGACGGGGCGGAGTCGGAGGTCGCGCTGTCGGTCACGGCCAAGCACCTCCCGGAGGTCCGGGAGTCGCTCGCGGACGCGGTCGACCGGGGCGTGCTCGTGCTCCTCGTCGTCTCCGACGCCGAGGGGACGCCGATCGGGGACGTCGGCGGCGACGCGGTCGACCTCGAGGGCGTCGCCAGCGTCGTTCGGACGTGGAGCGAGGCGATGCCCACGCTCCTCACCGTGGACTCGGCGGCCGGCGTCGTCGCCCCGCCCGAGCTGCTCCGGCGGTCCGACACCGACCGGCAGGCGATCCACTTCTCGCAGGAACAGCTCGCGCCCGTCATCGTCGGCTCCTTCCTCGGGAACTACTGGCCGGCCGCGACCGAGGCCGCGACCGCGCCGCCGGCGCCGCTCCCGGCGGAGTACGAGAACTTCCGGCACACGGTGTTACAGGCGACCCTGCGGCTCCGCGCCGGCGAGACGCCGCGCGTAACCGTCGGCGGGAGACGGACGGAGAGCGACGAGGCCGTCGAGCTCGTGGGACGCGTCGTCGAGGCGAAACAGGGGATGGTCGAGCCGACGAACAACGAGTTCCCGGTCCAGCACTCGCTCGTCGTGGAGACCGACGACGGCACCGTCACCGTCGGCGGGAAGGGCGCGTTCGTCGAGGACGTCGAGGCCGACCTCGTGCGGATAGAGGCGGACGAGGCCGGCGAGGCGGACGCGTCCGGCGGCACCGCCGACGCCGAATAGGTCGACGCCGAATAGGCCGACGCCGACCTACTCGCGGATCGGCGCGCTCGTCAGCCCCGACGGCTCGTCGCCGGACGCGGTGTCGATCCCGAGCCGCCAGCCCCCCTCCACGGCGTCGACGCGGACCGCCCGCGGGGGCGACCGGTCGCCGTGTCGGCACAGTTCGAGAGCGACCGGAAGCGTCGGGAACCGCCCGTCCCGGGGGGTCAGCGCGTAGTCGGACACGTGGACGACCACCGACTCGGCCGGCGGCTCGTCGCCGCCCGAGTCGGCCGCGTAGCTCCCGACGACCCCCGCTCCGGCGAGGCGCTCGAACGCCCCCGCGACCGGGTCCGCGTCGGGCGCGACGGGGAGCCGCGACGCGGCGTCGGCCAGCACCGCGGCCTGTTCGGTCGGCTCGAGGCCGCGGCGGAGCTCGAACGCCATCGCTTCGAGGAGCCGGAGACAGAGGCCGTCCGGGTCCGACCGCTCCTCCGCGAACGCGAAGTAGGCGTCCATGACCGCCGACTCGACCGCGTCGTGGTCGCCCGCCGAGAGGGCCTCGAACACCGCCGCCGCCGCGTCGTGACAGAACCCGACGAGGTCGCGGCTCGGAACGGGGCTCGGTTCGGGGTCGCGGCTCGAATCGGGGTTCGGTCCGGGGTCGCGGCCCACGGCGGGGTCGGAGAGCGACCAGTCCGCCGCCTCGGTCGCCGAGAACCGCCGCACGTCGTGCGCGTCGCCGGCGGACCGACCGCTTCCGGCGTCGCCGTCGGCGCTCCCGTCGCAGACGCCGCGGTCGACGCCCTCGTCGCCCGCGTACTCCTGCCGGACGATCACGTCGTAGTACGGGACCTGCGGGTCGTACCGGCGGAGCGCGTCGCGGTACTGCTCGGTGGCGCGGGCGGCGGCGCGCGCGGCGGCCCGGCTCTCGAACCGGAGCCCGGCCGCGGGGACCGGTCGGTCGCCGTAGCGGGCGCAGACGAGCGAGTACTCGCCGGTCTCCGACGAGAGCGCCTCGATATGGTCGCTGATAGCCGCCAGCGTCGTCCCGATCACGTCGCGGTCACGCTCCGCATCCGGTCACTCCTCCAGGCTCGGGTGGGTCTCTTGCGGGTCGGGATGCGGTTCCGCGAACCGCTCGCGGGTCGCGTCCAGCGAGGCGGCCTCGCGTTCGCGGCGCTCGTCGGCGCCGATCTCCTCGCAGCCCGGGGGCACCTCGCGGCCCCGGTCGGTGAAGTACCCCTCCGGCGTCACCCAGTCGTGGTAGAAGGGCGCGTCGTCGTCCTCCAACAGCGTGACCGCGACCTCGGCGCCGTGGCCGGCGCACACCGCGGCCTGATGGGGCTTCTCCGCGAGCCGCCCCGCCGCGTACAGCCCGTCGACGCCGGTCCGGCCGCGCTCGTCGACGTCGACGTACGCCTTCCCGCGCTCGATGATCCCGACGCCGTCGACGCCGTCGAGGTAGCCGACCTCGTTCTTCGTGGCCGCGACGACGTACCGCGTCCGGATCCGGTCGTCGCCGTCGGTGGCGACGGCGAACCGGGCGTCGTCGCTCGGGGCGCCGTCGCTCGGGACGGCGCCGTCACCGCCGGAATCGGCGTCGCCGGAGTCGATCGCGGCGACCCGCGTCACCCGCGCGTCGAGTCGGTCCGCGCCGGCGGCCTCGGCCTGCTCGCCGAGGAGGTCGAGCAGTCGGCGGGCGTTGACTCCGAGCGGGAACCCGGGGAAGTTCTCCAGGTGGGCGTTCCGCCGGAGGATCGACGCGCCGCCGTCGACGACGAGCGTGTCGAGCCCCTGACGCGCCGTGAACACGGCCGCCGAGAGCCCGGCGACGCCGCCGCCGACGACGACCACGTCGCGCGGGGGGGTCGACCCGTCGGTCATCGGTCGACCACCCGTCGGTTCCGTCGGGAACGGTCCGCCGCCCGTAGCTGATTCGGCTCCATACCCGTCGACACGGGCGAGGCGAGGTAGGATCTTCGGTCCCGCGGGTCTGACGCGATGCGCTGTCGAGCGGCCGGCCTCGCCCCGCTCATCGCCGCACCCGGACCGGGTTGGCGGCGGCGATGAACGGCTCGTCCCGGTCGGTCGCCGCGAACGCGAGGTCGCCGCACGCGCCGCGTTCGACCCGCCACGTCGGCAGCGCCGGGACGTCGTAGTCGGTCGGGTCGCCGTAGGTCGCCGCCACGGTCCACTCGCGGGCGCGCATCTACAGGTCCCCCTTGATCGCGTCCGCGACGCGCTTCCGGTCGAACAGCCGCTCGTTCTCGGGGATCGCCGGATACGGACCCTCCTCGTACCGCGGCCACGCGCCGAACGCGTCGGGGTAGAGCTGCTTCGCCGTCATCTCCAGCTGGAACAGATTCAGTATCGGGCCCTGATACCGGGCGCCCTGCGGGTGGATGCGGTCGTTCCGGACCGCCGCGATCTCCGAGCCGACGGCGTCCTCCTCGAAGGCGGTCCGTCGCCCGGCCATGTCCGTCCCCGGCTCCATCCCGCCGAGGTAGAGGATGACGTCGGGATCGGCCTCGAGCATCGTCTCAAAGTCGACGACCGTGCCGGACTCGACGCTCCCCTCGAACGCGTCGCGCGGGCCGAGCGGGCGCGTGTGCGACGTGAGGAAGCCGGGGTTGCTCAGCGTGTACGCGTAGATGCTCTCGATGTCGGCGGCGGCGATCATGATCGCGGTCGGGCGCTCCTCCTCGGGCGGCAGCCCCTCTTCGATCGTCGACAGAAGCCCCTCGCGGACCTCCGCGAGCGCCTCGTAGCGCTCGCGCTCCCGGAACGCGTCGGCGACGGTCTCGAACTGCTCCCACAGGCCGTAGTACTGGTAGCCGTCGGCCCACTCGTCCGTCGGCTCCTGGTGGCGGTCGCTGAGGGAGTTGCCGAACCACGGCGAGACGTTCTCGGCGACCTCGTCGACGTCCGCGCGGTCCCAGGCGTCCTGTCGGGTGATCCACGCCGGGTCCGCGAGGTGGACGTCGCTGTCGAGCTCGTACAGCTTCTCCTTGTCCGGCTTCCACGAGGAGTAGCGCCCGGACCAGTCGAGCGAGACGCCCGGGAGCCGCTCGACGAACTGGTTCCACAGCCCGTCGTAGTAGTCGGGCGCGTGCAGCGCGGTGACGTCGTTCCCCCGGCCGAGCGCGAACGCCATGTCCGCGTGGTGGGTGAGCCGCGTGAACACCGTCTCCGGCGGCGACTCGAACGTCACCTCGCCCATCGGCGAGATCGACGCCGTGTAGCTCTCGGCGGTGTCGCCGGACCCGTCAGAATCGTCGCCGTCGGCCGAGCCGTCGTCGGTGCCGTTGCCGTCGGCCGAGCCGTCGTCGGCGCCGTCGCCCTCCCCGTCGCCACCGCCGGTGCAGCCGGCGAGCAGACCGCCGAGCGCGACGGTACCGCCGTACTTCGCGAACGCTCTGCGGGTCGGATCCCCGTGTACCGCGTCGTCTCTGGACATGTTTTTAGGCTAGCCTAAAGATGTTTAACCACTTCGGTTTTTAGGTCGGACTAAAATATATTGCCACGTCGTCGTCGGCCGGACGCGTCGGGTTACTCCGACCCCTCGTGCCTGGCGCGCAACGGGGTGACGCGGGGGCCGTTCTCGGTCTGCACCACGTCGGTGTCGACGCGGAACACGTCAGCGAGCAGCTCCTCGGTGACGACCTCTCCCGGGGCGCCGCGGGCCCGTATCTCGCCGTCCTTGAGCGCGACCATCCGGTCGGCGAGCCGCGCGGCCTGCTCGATGTCGTGGAGCACGACGACGACCGTCACGTCGCTCTCGTCGCGCAGCGTCTCGATGATCTCCATCACCTCCATCTGGTGGTGTAAGTCGAGGAACGTCGTCGGCTCGTCGAGGAGGAGCACGTCGGTGTCCTGCGCGAGGACCATCGCGATCCACGCGAGCTGCTTCTGCCCGCCGCTGAGGCTCCCGACCTCGCGGTCCCTGAGGTGGCCGCAGCCCGCCAGCTCGATGGCGCGGTCGACCGCGCGAGCGTCCGCCTCGGTCGTCCGCTCGAAGAAGCCGCGGTGCGGGTACCGACCGTGATGGACGAGGTCCTCGACGGTGATGCTGTCCGGCGACGTGCTCTCCTGTGACAGCAGCCCGAGCTTCCGGGCGAGCGCCTTCGTGTCCATCGAGTGAACGTCGCGTCCGTCCAGGAGCACGGAGCCGTCCTCGGGCGCGAGCTGGTTCGCCAACCCCTTCAGCAGGGTGCTCTTGCCCGACCCGTTCGGACCGACGAGGGCGGTGACCGCGCCCGGCTCGGCCGCGATCGACGCGCCGTCGACGACCGGTTCCGGAGCGGTCGGGTACCCCAACACGAGCCCCTCGGCGTCGAGGTCGCTCGCGTCGAGGTCGCTCGCGTCGGTGGCGCCCGCCGCGCGCTCGCCGGTCGTTCGGTTCGGCGCGTTCGCGCCGCTCGGTTCGTCCGAATCCGTCGCGTTCGTGCGTTCGATGGACATTCAGAGTTCACCCATGTTCTGCCGTCTCCGCATCAGGTACAGGAAGTACGGCCCGCCGACGAGCCCGGTGACGATCCCCACCGGGATCTGCGCGTCCGCGCCCGTCAGGACGCTCATCCCGAGCCGGGCGCCCACGTCGGCGGCGACCATCAGGGCGGGGCCGACGAACAGGCACCCGACGATCAGCCGCTTGTAATCGCTCCCGACGAGGTTCCGCACCATGTGCGGGACGATCAGCCCGACGAAGCTGACGATGCCGGCCACCGCGATGCTGGCGGCCGCCGCGAGCACCGCGACCCCCGACAGCGCGAACCGCACGCGCTCTATCGACATCCCGAGCGACTTCGCGGTCTGCTCGCCCAACAGGAGCAGGTTCAGCTGCCGCGATCCGGCGATCGAGAGCAGTACCGCGACGACCGTCCACGGGAGCGCCAGCCGCACCTGCGCCCAGTCCGTCCCGGTCAGCGAGCCGGTCGTCCACTGGATCGCCGACTGGACGACGCCGATGTCGTCGGCGAAGAAGAACAGCGCCGTCTGGAGGCTCCCGAAGACGGTCCCGACGATCACGCCCGCGAGCACGAGCCGGACGGGGCTCGTCCCGTTCTTCCACGCGATGGCGTACACGATCAGGAACGCGACGGCGCCGCCCAGCGCCGCGATCAGCGGGAGGAACGCAGAGAGCCCTCCGAACACGACCAGCGTCAGCAGGATCATCAGCCCGGCGCCGGAGGAGACGCCGAGGATGAACGGGCTCGCGAGCTCGTTCCTGGTGACCGCCTGGAAGATCGCGCCCGAGACGCCGAGGTTCATCCCGACGATGGCCCCGACGATCACCCGCGGTAGGCGGATGTTCCAGACGATCAGCGTGCCGTGCGACAGCTCCGGCAGCTCGCCCTGAAAGCCCGTGATCGCCCGCATCAGCTCCTCGCCGACGAGGAAGTTGAGCAGCCACCGCGGGTCGAGGAGGACCGCGGGGTCGAGGACGGCCCGCCACGCCTCGCCGACCGTCATCGAGTAGGCGCCGAAGCTCACCTGCACGAGGCCCGCGACGACGACCACCGCGAGGCTCCCGACCGCGACGCTCACGAGTTTCGGGTCGAGCAGCCAGCCGAAGCGGTCGGTCCCGGCCGACCGGCTCGTCGACGCCCCGCCGCCGACCGCGGACCGCTCGCCGCTCATCGCGCCCCCTGGTCGGCCGCCGCTCCGTCTCCCCTCGCTCCGTCGGCCGCCTCCCGCCCGCCGTTCAATTCGGTCGCGTGCGCCGCGATCGCCTCGTCGTCCATCGCGTCGAGCAGGGCGTCGGCGCCGTGGGCGTCGACGACCGCGGCCGGGTCGAGGTGTGCCGCGAGCGCGCGCCGCCCGGCGGCCGCCAGCGATTCGGCCTCGTCCGCGTCGACGTACGACGACAGCGAGGCGTCGATCGCGGCCTCGCGGACGCGGGCGAACCGGTCCGAGTCCGGGTCGACGGGGGCGTCGGCGTGCTCCGCGTCGAACCACTCGACCCACCGCTCGCGGTCGGTCCACTCGTCGTCGACCGCGGCCTCGCGACGCAGCCAGTCGACGCCCTCGGCCGCCGCGGGCCACCAGCCGTCGTCGATCCGCGCGTCGGCGACGACCCGCTTCCCGACGCGGGCGCCCCGGCCGGCCGCCGTGACGACCTGGCGGTCGGCCGCCGACGGCGACGCGACGTAGAGCCCGTCGACCGGCGTCGTCCCGTCGCGGTCGGCGTACTCGCGGTCGAAGCCCTCGTGGGTCTCGTCGCCGTGCTCGTGGACCGCGAACATCGCCTCGTCGTCGTCGAGCCCGCGGAGGTACTCGCCGCCGTACCGCGTCGCCGCGACCACGCGGCGGGCGGTGACCGGCTCGCCCTCCTGCGGCGTGACGCGGAGGCCGGCGGCGTCATCCCCGTCTCCGGCTCGGCGTTCGACGTCTTCGACGAGGTCCGAGACGACCGAACACCCCGCCCGCTCCGCGTGCGAGCGGAGCAGCTCCGCGAAGGTCTCGACGTCGACGCCGGCGGGGAATCCGGGGTAGTTCTCCAGGTGCGCACAGCGCGCGAGGGAGGACCGACCGCGGTCGAAGACCGCGACGTCGAGCCCCTCCCGCGCCGCGAACACCGCCGCCGAGCAGCCCGCCGGACCGCCGCCGACCACGACGACGTCGCGATCGACGGCGGCGCTCATTCCGCGCCTCCGGAGACGATCGCGGCGACCTCCTCGCGGTCGAACAGCCGTTCGGCCGGCGGAATCGCCGGGTAGTCGTCGCCGTGCTCGTAGCCGGGCCACTCGCCGAACCGACCCGGGAACAGCTGTTTCGCCGTCATCTCCAGCTGGAACAGGTTCATGATCGGCCCCTGCACCGGGGTTCCGGAGGGGTAGAAGCGGTCGTTCTCGATCGCGGAGAGCCGGCCGGCGACCGAGTGGTCGGCCAGCTCCTCGCGGACCGCGCCGACGTCGTAGTAGGAGGCGATCCCGTACTGGTGGAGAATGACGTCGGGGTCGACCTCCAGCAGCCGCTCGTGGTCGTAGGCCGTCTCGTAGGTGACCTCGTCCGCGGCGAAGGCGTCGGGGACGTCGAACGGACGGACGTGCGCGTTCGCGAAGCCCGACCCGTCGGTCCGGGAGGGGTAGTAGGTCCCGTCCATGTAGATGAGGGCGGCGACCGTCGGGCGCTCCTCGGCCGGCGGGAGGTCGCTCCGGATCGTCTCGATCAGGTCCTCGCGGACCGCGTCGAGCGCGGCGAAGCGCTCCGTCTCGCGGAAGGCGGCGGCGACGCGCTCGCCGATCTCGGGGAGCGCGTAGTACTCGTAGTCGTCGCGACACGGCTCCGGGGGGTCCGAGTGCCGGCGGCTGTAGACGTTCCCGAACCACGGCGCGACGTTGTCGCGGACCTCGGCCACGTCGGCCGCGCTCCAGCCGTCGAAGGACGCGAACAGGCACGGGTCCGCGAGGTGGAGGTCGCTGTCGAGCTCGTAGAGGAGCTCGCGGTCGACGGAGATGCCGCCGCCCGAGCCGGAGTTGAGCTGCGTGAGCCCCTCGGCGTCGAAGGAGACGCCGTCGAGGCGCGCGTAGTAGGCGTCCAACGTGTTCCCGCCCGCGTTCGCGTCGAAGCCGAGCGAGTTCACCGCGCCGCCGTGACCGAGCGCGACCGCGAGGTCGGCGTACAGCAGGCTGTACACCATGACGTCCTCCGGAACCGCGGCGAACGCGACCTCGCCGGCCGGCGCCATCTCGGCCGTGTACGAGCCGTCCTCGCCGCCGGCACCGTCGCCGTCGGCCGAACCGCTCCCGTTCGAACCGCCGCTCGCCGAGCCGTCGTCTCCCTCGGCACCGTCCGGCGCCGGATCGGTCCCGGCGCACCCGGCGAGCAGTCCCGCGCCGGCGACGCCGCCGCAGTACCTGATCGCGTCGCGTCGCGTCGCGGGGGATCGGTCCGCGTCTGGTTCCATACGATTTAGGCCACCCTAAAGGATTAAATCGGTTTCGGATCTTAGGCTCGCCTAACACTTCGCCGAAACGGGAAGCCGGCGGCCGGAACCGGTCGGAACGGCCGGTCGAGCGCGCTTTGTCGGCGAGACGCTCGGCGGCCGGTCCGGCGCCTCGTCCACAGCGCTCGTCTGGATCGGCGCCTCGTCCCGGTGTCCGCGGATGTACACGGTCGACAGGTACCGCGGGGCGCCGGTCATCGTTCGCCCCCTCGGATCTCGCCGCCGACCTCGTTCGACGGGCGTTTGTCGGGTCCGTCGGCGCCACGATCGTCCTCCGGGGCGAAGAGCGCGGCGTACATCCACGCCCGAGCGCGTCGAAACCGAGCGCCGTCAGCGGCGTCTCGTCGAGGGCGACGACGCGCCCGGTGACCTCGTCGACGACGTCGGCGGCCTCGGACAGGTGCTCCGCCTCGCGGGCGAGCGCCTCCGCGACCGCGATGACTTCGTTCCGACGCGCGGTCGTCTCGCCGACGATCGTCCGCTTCAGCTAGGGGGTGGAGGAGGCGTCGGTCGTCGGCGCGAGCGCCACCGCGACCGACTCGGTGAACTCCGAGCGGACCGTCTCCAGCAGCGACTCGGCGTCGGCGTCGTCGACGTCGGCGAGGCTGTGGGGCCGAGCCGTCTCGTGGAACGCACGTCGAACCTCCCGACAGCGAGCGTCGCCCGCGTATCGCCCCTCGCGAACGACCCAGTCGACGTAGTGGTCGGCGACGGCGGGCCAATAACGCGCGGCGACGTCGTCCCGGATCAGCGAGACGGCGGCGCGCGCGCGTCGTGGCCCGCGCTCACGACCGCCTGGTGGACCGTCTCGTTCGTCATCCATCCGGCCGCGTAGAGGCCGTCCACCGTGGCCCGTCCGGCCTCGCGGTCTACCGTTCCGGACTCGGCGCCGGCGATGTAATACTCGCCGCGTTCGAGTTCCATATCCGCACGTGCTATCCGTGTTCGGTTCCGATCCGAGATGACAAGGCTCCCTCTCGGGAGGCTGATCTCCGCGAGCGTATGTCCGGCTACCGGGGCGTCCTCGGCGACTTTGATCTGCTCGATACCGGATTGCTCAGACCAACAGTGTACAGCATTGCGCGCGATGATCGTGACTACTGTTGACGTGGGACGGCGCTCGACCGAGGTCAGCCGGTGATAGTGACCGGCCGCTCGGTCGAGAGCATGACGTCCTGCGTGATGCTCCCAATGAGTACCTCTTGGAGCCCCGACCGCTTACGCCCGCCCATGACGATGCTGTCGGCATCGCGTTCCGCCGCCACGTCGAGAATCTTCCGGGCCACCTCGCCCCCGATGGCGACACGCTCGACGGGGATCCCCTCGTTCTCGAGGGTATCGGCCGCCTCGACTGCCGCGTTGATCTCCTCGAACGTGTGGGGAGGGGCCCCCTTGTAGTCCTGGTGACGGAACACGACGAGAACCGTCGCTTCAACCGTTTCCGCCGCCTCCGGCAGCCCCGCAACGTACGCCGCCTGATGATGGGCGCGATCCACGTCGGCGTCGACCGGTACCAGAACCTGTCGGATCCCCTCGCCGGGCACGGCCGTCTCGCTCGTGATGGTAACCGGCCGCTCGGCCGAGAGCATAACGTCCTGAACCGTGCTACCGAGCAGCACACGGGAGACGCCCGACCGCTTGCGCCCGCCCATAACGATCTCGTCGGCTTCGAGCCCCTCAGCGGAACGGACGATCTGGTCCGAGATACCGCCGTCGTCCACGGTTCGGGTCACGGAAACGCCCTCGCCCTCGAGAAGGTTGGCCGCCCCGACGGCCGCGTCGATGTCCGAGAACTCCATCGTGTCGGCGTCGTTGAACTCATCGGGAGGCACCACGAACGACACCGTCGCCTCGACATCGTCGGGGGCGTTCGGAAGCCGTGACACGTACTGTGCCTGGTGGAACGCGCGTTCCTCACTTCTGTCGACCGGAACGAGCACCCTGTACATCACATTCAATCATAGTGTTTATTAGACTATAATATCCACCAGTAGTTCCCACAAGACGATAACTCCAGAATTCGGAAACAGTGGACTGGACGGGGCGAACGATTTCGTATCGCGCTATGCGATTTACTCTGCCGCGAACGCGCGGACCGATTCGAACGAGCCGTCGGCGATAGCGCCGGCGATCCCCTCGATATCGGCGTCTCGAGGGACTTCGTGGGGGTACTTCCGGCTGAAGTACCGCAGGAGGTTCGCGACATCGCGTTCGAGGAACTCGCCGGCGTTCTCGTGGTCGACGGGGACCGCCTGCGGCCAGTCGAAGATCGTGACGCCGCTCTCCGCGACCGCGACGTTGTGTTCGGACATGTCGGCGTGGACCCAGCCGAGGTCGTAGGCGGTGACCAGCTCGCGGAGGACTAAATCGAGGACCGCGGAGGCCTGTTCGGGTTCGAGTCTCGCGCGCGAGAGTTCCGCGCCGTCGAACTTGTCCATCACGATGGCGTGGCGGTTGTGGTCGACGGGGCGGGGGACGCTCACGTCGGGGTACATCGCTTCCATCGCCTCGTACTCGCGCTCGGCCGCCTTGCGCGCGGTGTACATCCAAGAGACGTGGTCGCGGTCGGCGGTGTACTCGCGCTCGCGGTTCACCTCGCGGAAGTTGGTGTATCCCTCGCGGTGGTACTTCAGGGCGAGCGGCTTGAACGACTGGGCCTCGTACACGTCTCCTTCCTTGCCGAACCCCAGGGGCGAGCCCACGCCGTCGATGGTCTCGCGTTCGGAGAACGTGCGGAGCGCCAGGGCGTCGTACCCCTCGAACGTGAGTTGGTACCCCTCGTACTGGATCGTCTTCCGCTGGATCAGTTCGCGGTCGAGACACCGGTCGATCCGGTAGTCCACCTCCTCGCGCGTCAGGTCGGCGTAGTCGGGGATCTTGTCCCGGCGGACCCACTCCGAGAATCGCATCCCCTGCTCGACGCCCGAGAGGAGATAGAAGTCCTCGGGTTCGAGCTCCGCCATGTCGCCGGCGACGTTTCGGACCATACGGCCCCTACTCCGGCGATTCCTAAAAGGGACGCGCGTTTCGAGCGCCAGGCGATAAACAGAATACAACGATACGAAACACGCCGTCCGGAGTCCACGGTCTCGACGGATGGGTCGGGTGGAGGTGGCGGATTCGAGTCGCGCGCGACGACGGACAGTCCGCGCGGTCTGCGGGATGATAGAGCGTCGCGGACGCCAAGCATCTCCCGTCTTCGTGCCGCTCGCCGTCGTTTCCTCGGCCGTCGCGTAGACAAAAGGCGCCTGAAGGACACGATTATTATGGGTAGGCTCTCGAAAAGGAGATCGAGTCACGCCCATTCGGGCCGGACCGCATCCTTTATTATTTTAGGCTTGCCTAAATATCGTAATGGCAGCTGGCACCCAGCCCCACCTCGAATCGGTCTCCGAATCGGAAACACACGGCAGACCCGAAATCTCTGTCTGTGAGGGGTGTCCGGGGACGTCAGTATTTCTCGAATCGGGAAACACCGACGGATGGATCGCAAGCGATCTCACGGTCGACGTGACTCGTTGACATGCCCCATGCCCTTAGGACGGGGCTGGAGGCCCGAAACACATGCAACGACGCGCGGTTGCTGACTCTTCGGCTACCGCCGCGGAGAGCGGAACAGGCCACCATCCGAACCGGAGACGTCGAACTCGGGCGGCCGGATCGGAACGGCGGAAAAACACGGGACGTCCAAGAGCCCGCCATCGGGCGGCCTAGCGCGTCGCGGACTCTAAGACGAGGGTGTCGTCTTCGAGGTAGTGGTCGATGACGTGGGCGTGTTCTTCGAGGTCTTCCAGCTGTTCGCGGAGCATCTCGCCGGTGGCGTAGTCGCCCAGCCCCTCGACGAGCTCGATGTGTTCGCGGTAGCTCTCGATGACGTCCCCGTACATCTCCAAGTCGTTCGAAAGCGACGTGCGAATGTCGTAGACGTCTTCGTCCTCCGGCTCGACCGTCGCGGCCGCCGAGAGGGCGGGCATGCTGGCGTGCGGGACGCCGCCGAGCGCCTGAAGGCGTTCCGCGATCTCGTCGGCGGCCTCCTCGACATCCTCGTACGCCTCCTGGAGGAAGACGTGGATGTCGAGGTGTTCGGCGCCCTCCACGTTCCAGTGGTGCTTGTGGAGCTGATGGAACAGGACGTACGCGTCCGCGAGGTCGGTGTTCAACGCCTCGACGATCTGTTTGGCCTTCTCTTCGTCGATCCGCACGGGGTTCTCGCCAACGGTGTCAGCCTGGCGGCGAACTGTCTCTTGGGAGCTCATGCGCGTGAGATACATTCTCCATCCTCTTAAAACTTGTCAAATATCAGATACTTTTGGGCGGCCTAAAATGAACCTTCGACGGAAGGAGCCTCGGCCCGCCCGTTCCGACGGCGCGCGTGCGGCGAGTCGGGAGGCGGCACCGTGACCATGCCAATTAGTACCATTACCTCGATCGACGGCGTATCGGCTGGCATGAACCCCCGTCGCTGGACTCCCTTCACGTTCGTCGTGCCCGCTCGCTACGTCGACCGCGACGACTGGTGGGAGGAGTTCGACCTCGAGGCGTGGTCGCGGTCGGAGTACGACTGGACGCAGGACGCGTGGAACGCCCTCCGGGACTTCGCGCGGTGCCCGCGGGGGTGCGTCGAGGCGGGCCGCGGCGACTGCGAGGAATACGCGCTCGTCGCGCTCTCGTGGGCCATCGCCCGCGACCGCGAGGGCGTCGGCTACGACCCCGAACGCGGCATGGAGCGGCTGGAGTCGTCCCTCGAGAAGGCCGACATCGAGTACGAGTCGCGGTCGATCGAGGCGGGAAGCGACGGGCACTGACGGGCGCCGCCGACCGCGAGCGCAACCGCTTTCGGCTCGCCGCCCAAGAGTGACGGTATGACCGCGCCGACGGGCGACTGGCGGCTGATCCGAGAGGAGGCCCGTCCGGGGCCGATGCAGATGGCGCTCGACGAGGTGGCGGCGGAGACGGCGGCGGCGGGCGGCCCCGCGACGGTCCGCACGTACCGATGGGAGCCGAGCTGTCTCACGCTCGGCTACCGGCAGGACCCGGAGACGGTCGACTGGGCGTTCTGCGAGCGCGAGGGGATCGACGTGACCCGCCGACAGACCGGCGGCGGCGGGATCTACCACGACGGGCGCGGGGACGTCGCGTACTCCGTCGCGGTGCCGGCCGCCGACGTGCCCGGCGAACTGCTCGACTGTTACCACCTCCTCTGCGAGCCGGTCCTCGACGCGTTCGACCGACTCGGGATCGACGCGGACTACGTCGAGGAGTCGGTGCCGGAGCTGTACCGCCCCGCCTGCTACCTCCGGGAGCTTCACCCCGCGCACGACGTGGTGGCGGGCGGTTCGGCGGAGCCGGAGGCCGACGGCGCGACGGAGGCTGGCGGCGCGGCCGGCGACGGCGACGAGGGCGCGACGGACCGCCGGAAGATAGCCGGCAACGCCCAGTACCGCAAGCGCGACGCCGTGATCCAGCACGGCTCGCTGACGTTCGCCGTCGACGCGGAGCGTCACCTCGGGGTCTTCTCCGATCCGCCGGTCACGCCCGAGGAGTTCCGCGAGCGCGTCGTCGGGATGGACGAGTTGGCCGACGCCGACCGGGCGGACGCCGCGGCGGCCGTCGAAGACGCGCTCGTCGCGTGGGTGACGGGCGGAGACGGCGACGAGGGCGGTGGCGACGAGGCGGACGGCGAGAACGGCCGGGCCGACGCGGTCGCGCTCGACCGCGACGGCTCGTGGTCGAGCGCGGAGCTCGTGCGGGCGGAGGAGCTCGTCGAGGAGAAGTACCGCGACGACGGCTGGGTCCGGACCCGACCGGGAAACGACGGCGCGTAGCCGCCGGAACGGGAGGGGAACCGGACCAACCGGTTCCGAAGGGGCTTTTTCAATCGCCCCCGTTGTAGCGGTATGAGTCTCAAGGTCGGCGCGCACGTCTCGATCTCCGGTTCGCGGGCGTCGAACGATCCCGAAACGCCGCCGTACGGGAACATCGCCAACGCGGTGTTCAGACAGAAGCAGTTCGGCGGCAACTGCGGACAGATATTCACGCACTCCCCGCAGGTGTGGCAGGACCCGGACATCAGCGACGAGGAAGCCGCGCAGTTCCGCGAGGGGACCGAACGCGACCTGGTCGGGCCGTGGGTGATCCACACCTCCTACCTCGTCAACCTCTGTACGCCGAAGGAGGGGCTCCGCGAGAAGTCGCTCGACTCCATGCAGAAGGAGGTCGACGCGGCCGCGAAGCTGAACATTCCGTACGTCAACGTTCACCTCGGCGCGCACACGGGGGCCGGCGTGGAGGGCGGCCTCGACAACGCCGCGAGCGTCATCGACGACGTCGACGTCCCCGACGGCGTCACGATCCTCATCGAGAGCGACGCGGGCGCCGGGACGAAGCTCGGCGACGAGTTCGAACACCTCGCGGGGATCATCGACCGCACCGAGACGGACATCGACGTCTGCGTCGACACGGCCCACGCGTTCGCGGCGGGCTACGACCTCTCGACGCCCGAGGCGGTCGACGAGACCGTCGCCGAGTTCGACGACGCCGTCGGGTTGGAACACCTGGAGTACATCCACCTCAACGACTCGAAGCACGCCTGCGGCACCAACAAGGACGAGCACGCCCACATCGGCGAGGGCCACATCGGCGAGGCCGGGATGGAGCGGATCGTCAACCACCCGGACCTGACGGACGTGCCGCTGGCGCTGGAGACGCCGACCGAGAACGGGAAGAGCTTCGCGTGGAACATCGATCGCGTCCGCGAACTGCGCGCGGAGTGAGCCCGGGGCGGCCGGGCCGTCGCGGGAGCGAAGGGGAGGAAACCCCCGAATTTAGTTACAATTGTCCGACGCGGCTTTATGTGGTCGGAGCCGAGATCCACGGATATGACCACCACTGAGGCGCTCCTCATCGGTCGCCGGCGCCGCTTGGCCCTCACGATGGTCGGCGGATTCGCCGGTCTGGTGGCGCTCTCGCTGGCGGTCGCGGTCGTCGCCGAGCGTGCGGGTCTCCCGACCGCGGCGGCGCTGACCGACCGGCTCGTCCCGCTGTTGGCGTTCTACGCGCCGGCGCCGATCGCGGCCGTCGGCGGGTACGCGCGCTGCGGCGGCCCGGCGTGTCTCGCGGTGGGCGCGGTGCCCGCGGTCGTCTTCGCCGCGCTCGTGGTCGTCGGGACCGTCTTCGGCGTCCCGGGCGTGGGCCCCGGCGACTCCCCGATCGGCGGGGTGACGATGGCGTTCGCCGCGGTCGGGCTGACCGGCGCGTTCGTCGGCTACTGCGCCGGCGTCACCGCCGCGCTGCTCTCGGACCTCGTCGGGTTCGGGAGCGGCGGCGACGGCGAGGGCGACGAAGACTGAGAGTCGGAGCGCGCCCGGGCGCTCGGCTTCCCCACGTTTAATTCGTCCCGCGTCGAACGCGGTGCCGTGCGACGCTTCTCCGCGGAGTACCTCGAACACACCCGGCAGGGGATGTGGGCCGACGACCGGGCGGCCCTCGCGGACATCGAGCTGGCGAGCCGCCGCCGCGTCGTCGACGTCGGCTGCGGCACCGGCGAACTGACGCGCGTCCTCGACGCGGAGGCGAGGCCGGACGCGACCGTGATCGGCGTCGACGCCGACACGGACCTCCTCGCGGTCGCCCGCGAGGAGACGGGACTCCCGTACGTCGCCGGCGACGCGACCCGGCTCCCGCTCCCGGACGGCGCCGTCGACCTCGCCGTCTGTCAGGCCCTCCTCATCAACCTCCCCGAGCCGGTCGCCGCGGTCCGGGAGCTCGCGCGCGTCTCCGCCGACCTCGTCGCCGCGATCGAACCGGACAACGGCGACGTGACGGTGACGTCCACCGTCGACGCCGAGGAGCGGTTGGAGCGGGAGGCGCGCGAGGCGTACCTCGAGGGCGTCGGCACCGACGTCGCCCTCGGCGACCGCGTCCGGGAGGCGTTCGCGGCGGCGGGCGTCGAGGACCTCCGCACCCGCCGGTACGTCCACGAGAAGCGGACGGCGGCCCCGTACGCGGAGCCCGCGCTGGCGTCGGCGGCCCGGAAGGCGTCCGGCGCCGGCCTCGCCGACCACCGCGAGGAGCTGGTGGCCGCGACCTCCGTGGACGCGTACGACGACCTCCGGCGGCGCTGGCGCGAGATGGGCCGCGAGGTGGTCGAGGCGATCGACGCCGGCGAGTACGAGCGCGTCGAGCGCGTCCCCTTCGACGTGACCGTGGGACGGGTCGAGACCGGGGACTGACGGACGCGGCGTTCCGCCGCCGCGTCCGGAAGGTCGAAGTCGGACCGGGTCGACTCGAGACACATGCCGGCCGCACTCGTGACGGGGTCCTCCAGGGGTATCGGGCGAGCGATCGCGCTTCGGTTCGCGGACGACGGCTACGACGTCGCGGTCAACTACCGCACCAGCGACGAGGCCGCCGCGGCCGTCGCCGACGCGGTCCGCGACCGGGGGCAAGCGGCGGTCGCCGTAGGCGCCGACGTCTCGGACCCCGACGCGGCGGCCCACCTCGTGGAGACGGCCGCCGACGCCCTCGGCGGGGTCGACCACGTCGTCAACAACGCCGGGATCGACCAGCACGTGTACACCGCGGACCTCAGCCCCGACGACTTCGACCGGATCATGGACGTCAACGTCAACTCCGCGTTCGCCGTCACGAAGGCGGCGCTCCCGCACCTCCGGGAGTCGGAGGACGGCCCGTCGGTGACGAACGTCTCCTCCATCCTCGCGCACACCGGCGCGCCGGTCGAGTGCCACTACGCCGCCTCGAAGGGGGCACTCCTCTCGCTCACCCGGAGCCACGCCGGCGACTTCGCGCCCGAGATACGGGTGAACGCGATCGCCCCCGGCCACGTGGAGACGGACATGACGGGCGACCGGACGCCCGAGGAGAAGCGCGAGGAGTTGGCCGCGATCCCCGTCGACCGGTACGGCCAGCCCGAGGACATCGCCGACGCGGCCGCCTACCTCCGGGACGCGGGATTCGTCACGGGCGAGACGCTGAACGTGAACGGCGGGGAGCTGATGCGGTAGGCGATCAGTACTCCGCCAGTCCCGCCTCGATCCGGTCGAACCCCTCCTCCAGCCGGTCGACGGAGTTCGCGAACGAGAGGCGGAGCCGCCCGGGGGCCGTGTCGCCGAAGCCGTCGCCCGGCGCGAGCACGACGCCGTGCTCCCGCAGGAGGTACTTCGCGACGTCGATCGCGGGCGCGTCGATGCCGGGGTCAAGGAAGGCGTAGAACGCGCCCTCGGGACGGGGAGCCGAGAGCCCGTCGATGGCGTCGACACGGTCGACGACGAGGTCGCGACGCTCCTCGAACGCCCGGTACATCTCCTCGAACGGCTCCTGCGGGCCGGTCAAGGCGGCGATCGCGGCGTGTTGCGCGACGCTCGACGCGCAGGCCGTGGTCGACTCGCGGACCGTCGCGACCGCGTCTATCATCTCCCGGTCGCCCGCGAGCCAGCCGAGCCGCCACCCGGTCATCGCGTACCGCTTCGAGCAGGAGCCGACCGTCAGCACGTGGTCCGGGTGGCCGGTGTACGCGGCGATCCCCTGGGCGGGCCCGTCGTAGGTGAGCCCGAGGTACACCTCGTCGGCGATCACGTACGCGTCGTGGTCGGCCGCCGCCTCGACGACCGCACGGCACTCGTCGCGGTCGAAGACGCGGCCGGTCGGGTTCGAGGGCGTCGTGAGCACGACCGCCGCGGTGTCGTCGCTCATCGCGTCGATCACGCGGTCCGCGTCGAGGGCGAACCCCGTCTCCGCGGGCATGGGGACCTCGCGGAAGCGCCCGTCCGCGAGCGTCGCCTGCGTCTTGTAATTAGGCCACGTCGGGCCCGGGACGAGCAGCTCCTCGCCGGGCGAGACCGCCGCGAGGACCGCCAGGTGGAGCGCCTCCATCCCGCCGACGGTGACGACGACCTCGTCCGGGTCGTGCTCGACGCCGTACTCGGCGGCGAGCGTGTCGCTGATGGCCCGCCGACACGCGGGGAGCCCCGCGTTTGAGGTGTAGTGGGTCGCGCCGTCGCGGGCGGCGCTCGCGGCGGCGTCGATCACGTGCGCTGGCGTGTCGAAGTCGGGTTCGCCGACCTCCAGCCTGACGAGGTCGCCGCCGTGACGCTGTGCGAGGTCGAACATCACCCGGATCCGCGAGCGTTCCGCGCGCCGGACGCGGTCGGTGGGCGTTGGCATACCGTCCACACGGCGAACCGAGCAAAAAACCGTCGGGTGGCGGCCAAACGCGGCCCGAGCGGAGGCGGAGCGGCGCCGTCGGCGTCCGCCGCCTACACCATGTCGCCGCGCACCGACGACCCCTCCTGCTCGGCCCGGCGCCGCTTGAGCACGTCCGCCGCCTCGCGGGCCACGTCCTCGTCGGCGCCGAGCATCCCGAGCGCGGTCGGGAGCGTCGGCATCGCGAGCGAGCCCGCCCGCAGGCGGTCGAAGGCCTCCTCGTCGCGGGTGCCGTCGACCCACAGGCAGACCCCGCGGGGGTCGAGCACCTCCTCGTACGCGTCGCGGGCCAGCGCCCCCTTCAGGCGCTGGCGCACGTTGTCCTCGAAGCTCGCGTTACACACCTCTAGGTGGATCGGCTCGCTGTCGCCGGACTGCGTCCGGCTGCCAGAGGGACTACGTCCCTCGCTGTCGCCGACGAGCTCGGCGGCGAGGCACTTCTCGGGGGCGGCGTACCCGTTGTCGCTCGCGCGCACGCGGTCCGGGTGCGCCTCGGCCCACTCGGCCCGCACGGAGGTGCCGACCCCCTTCACGCCGTACTCGGCCTCGAACGCCGCCGCCGCGTCGGCGTCGCCGCCCATGATCACGTCCTTGGTGAGGTAGACGTCGAGGCGCTCGACGGGGTCGAGGCCGAGCGCGACGTCGCCGAACGCCCACACCTCGCGGACGGGGACCGGCATCGTCTCGTTCTCGACCCGGTCGACGAGGGTCGCCAGCCGGTCGACCGCCTGTTCGCGGTTCATTGGCGGACCGTTGGCGGCACGCGGGCAAACCGGTTACGCTCGGGGGCGCCGGGCGTCCCGCGGGTCGCGGTTCAGAGGTCGTCGAGCCGCGCCGCGACCGACTCCCAGTGGCCGCCCTTCCAGAACCAGCGCCCGCAGTCGCGACAGCGCCACGCGGGGCGGGGGTCGGTGTCGGTGGCTGAATCGGAGTCGGCCGCGGGCGACGCGCCCACGTCGTCGGGGACGTACTCGGGCCGGTCGTCGGGGTCGACATCGGTGCCCTCCGGGCCGACCCGCTCGACCGGGCCGTTACAGGCCCCACAGCGGGTCGGCTCCGCGGCGAGTGCCACCGGAAGCCCGGCCGCCGCGACCTCGCGGAGCTGGTCGAGCACGTCGCGCTCGGTCAGGAGGACCGCCCCGTGGTCGCGGTCGGCGGCGCGCGCCGCGAGTTCCCGATCGCGGGTGACGAGGAGTCGGTCCTCGTCGGCCGCGAGAGACAGGAGTCGGTCGTCGGCCTCGACCCCGCGGTCGAGCGCGTACGCCGCGTCGTACCCGCACATCCGGAGGTAGGTCGCGAGCTTGCCGCACATCGTGTCGACGAGGACGCGGGGCGCCATCAGCCGTCGAGGAACTCCCAAAGGCCGTCGACCGGGCGCGCGTTGATCACGTCGGCGGTCTCGGCCCAGCCGCGCCGGGCGGTGTGCACGCCGTACCGGGCGTTGTCCAGCTCGTGGGGCGAGTGGGCGTCGGTGTTCACGGCGATCGCGGCGCCCGCGTCGACCGCGGCGCGCACGGCGTCGCCGTCTGCGTCGAGGCGGGCGGGGTTCGCGTTCACCTCGATCGCGGTGCCGGCGTCGGCGGCGGCCGAGACGACGGCCGCCAGGTCGGGCGAGATCCCCGGGCGGCTGTTGATGATGCGGCCGGTCGGGTGGCCGAGGACGTCGACGTGGGGGTGTTCGACCGCGCGGACCAGTCGCTCCGTGGCGGCGTCGCCGTCCTGCCCGAGCGCGGAGTGCGGCGAGGCGACGACCAGGTCGAGGTCGGCGAGCGTCGCGTCGTCGGTGGTGATCGCCCCCTCCGCGTCGATGTTCGCCTCGATGCCGTGGAACACCGCGATCCGGGCGTCGTCGTCGCCGGCGCCCGCTCCGTCGTCGGCGCTCGCGTCGTCGACCTCGCGGCCCATCACGGCGCCGTCGACCTCGCTCACCGCGTCTTCGACCGCCGCGGCCTGCTCCGCGATGTCGGCCTCGTCGAGGCCGGTGTTCCCGAAGATCCCCGGTCCGGCGGCGTGGTCGGAGACGACGTGGTAGCCGTAGCCGCGCTCCGATGCCGCTTCGATCATCTCCGCGATCGAGAAGCCGCCGTCCGACCAGTCGGTGTGGGTGTGGAGGTCGCCGCGCAGTTCAACCGTCTCGACGAGGTCCGGGAGCTCGCCCGCCGCGGCCGCCGCGACCTCGCCGTTGTCCTCTCGGAGCTCCGGCGGGACGAACGCCATGTCGAGCGCCTCGTACACCCCCGCCTCGCTCTCGCCGGCGACGCGCTCGCCGACGCGCCGGGAATCGGACTCGGCCCCGTCGTCGCTCGCGTCGTCTGCGTCGGCCCCGTCGTCGACGTCGCTCACGTCGAACAGCCCGTACTCGTTGAGCTTCAGGTCGCGGTCGATGGCGCGGTTGCGCACCGCGACGTTGTGGGCCCGAGACCCCGTGAAGTACTGGAGCGCGGCGCCGAACTCGTCCGGGTCGACGATCCGGAGGTCGACCCGGGTCCCGCTCGCGCGGACGCTCGCCTTCCCGGAGCCCGCCTCGATCGTCGCGTCCGCCTCCGACCAGCCGGTGAGCGCCTCGACGATCGGCTCGCGCGCGTCGCTGGCGACGAGGAGGTCGATGTCGCCGATGGTGTCCTTCCAGCGCCGGATCGAGCCGCACACCTCGGCGGACTCGACGGCGTCGACGTCGGTCAGGTACGAGAGCGCCGCGTCGGCGACGGGCCGGGCGTCGCCGAGCCGGGTCCGTTTCCGCGCCTCGCGGGCGAACGGGATGTTCGCTAAGATGTTCTCCTCGGTCTTCGCGCCGAAGCCGGAGACCTCCCGGATCTCGCCCGCCTCCGCGGCCGCCTCCAGCTCGTCGAGGGTGGTCACCTCGAGCGCCTCGTAGAGGCTTCCGACCGTCTTCGGGCCGACTCCCTCCACGGCGGTGAGCCCCGCCATGTCGGCCGGGAGCTCCTCGCGCAGGGCCTCCAGCTCCTCGATCTCGCCGGTCTCGAAGTACTCGACGATCTTCGACGCGATCGCGTCGCCGACGCGGTCGATCTCGGCGACCGCCTGTTCCCCCTCCCCCGCGAGGTTCTCGATCGGGGCGGTGTGCTCGCGGACGTTCTCGGCGGCGCGGCGGTACGCGGTCGGCTTGTACTCGACGCCGGTCGCCTCGAGCAGGTCGGCGAACTCCTCCAAGAGGGCGGCGACCTCGTCGTTCCGGCTCATTGAGTCGGGGTTCGGCCGGGCGCTCCTTATACTGACCGGCGAGGCGGACCCCCCGATCCGGTCAGCCCGCGGTGCGGTCGACCGGCGGCGCGGCCGTGTACCGTCGGACGAGGGCCACCAGCGCCGCGCCGAGGAGGACCAGTCCGCCGGCGACGCCGAAGGCGACGGCGTAGCTCAGGGCGGCGAGCCACCCGCCGGCGACGCTCCCGACCCCGCCGGCGAGGGCGCCGAGCGCGGCGTAGGTGCCGAGCGCCTCCCCGCGGATCGACAGCGGGGACAGCCGGGCGACGAGCGTCCCCGCGGTCACCGCGATCACCGCCCACGTCACCCCGATCACTGCGAAGACGGCCGCGGCGACGCCGAACCCGAGCGCGGCCGCGCCCCACGCCGCGCCGACGAGCGCGACCGCGGGGAGGGCGACCGCGCGCGTCGAGAGCGACGCGAGCTGGAGGAGCGCGGCGTCGCGGTCGGCGGTCAGCTCTCCCGCGGCGCCGAAGAAGGCCGCGGCGGCGAGGCCGTTTATCAGGTACAGCGCGAACACGCCGTCGGAGCCGAAGCCGACCGCGGTGAGGAACGCCGGCAGCGGCGCGAAGAACACCGCGAACCCCGCGAACGCGAAGAAGACGGCGAGGAAGTACAGCGCGAGCGCCGGGGTGAACCGCTCGACGAACCGGCGCGGGTGGAGCCCGCGGAAGTCGGCCCGACCGACGGTGACGGGGAACGCGGCGGTCCGGACGCTGAAGCGGTCGGCCGCGCGGATGGCGCGCCTGAGGCGCGTCCCCGACGCCCGTCGGTCGCCGCCGGGGCCCGGGTCCGCGGGCAGCGTGCGGACGCCGAGGGCGAGCCCGAGCACCGCGAAGGCCGCGAACGGGACGAACAGCCACCGGATCACGGTCTCGGCGGGGAGGAGTCGCCCGCCGACGCCCGTCCAGACCGCCCCGAGCAGCAGCCCGAGCGCCCAGCCGACGCCCTGGTACTGGTTCAACAGGGCGATCCGCTCGCTCCAGGCGCTCTCCGGGACGTCGGCGACCGCGAGCAGCGTCAGGACGGGCGTCGCCGCCGCGAACGCGAACCAGATCGCGCCGTTCGCGACGATCACCGGCGTCACCCGGTCCGTGAGCGGGATGACCCCGATTCCGACCGCGACGAGCGCCAGCATCGCGAGCACGATCGGGCGGCGTTTGCCGGTCCGATCGGCGATCCGACCGGCGCCGAGCGCGGCCGGGACCCCGACGACGGCGGCGACCGCGGCGAGCACGCCGAGCACGAACGGTCCCCCGCCGAGCTCGACGACGTACAGCGGGACGACGAGCGAGGCGCCTCCGAACGCGACCGACCCGAGCCCCCAGCCGTACAGCCAGCGTTCGGCCATGCTACCGGATGAGGCGGAAGTCGCATAGTCGCACCGATCCGAGGGGGCGCTCGACGGCGCGCTCGACGCTGCGGTGTCCGGAGAGCGGCGGTCGCCCGGCGCCACCGATAAGTCGCGCGGGCACCGAACGACACGCGTGTCCACCGACGAGACCGACGGGAGCGAGGGCGACCGCAACGTGTTCGGCGGCGAGCTGGCGCCCTGCGGCCGCGAGCCGACGACGGGGTACCTCCGCGACGGCTACTGCCGCGACGTCGACGGCGACGTCGGCGAGCACACCCTCTGTGCGGTCGTGACGGCGGAGTTCCTGACGTACAGCCGGGAGCGGGGCAACGACCTGATCACGCCGCGGCCGGAGTTCGACTTCCCCGGGCTGGAGCCGGGCGACCGGTGGTGCCTCTGCGTCGGCCGGTGGGTCGAGGCGGCCGACGCGGGGGTCGCGCCGCCGGTCGTGTTGGAGGCGACCGACGAGTCCGTGCTCCGGGCCGTCGACCCCGACCGGCTCCGGGAGCACGAGTTCGACCCGGAGGCGTTCGATCCCGATGAATTCGATCCGGAATCGCCCGGCGCGGACGAGTAACGCCGAAGCGGCGGCTACTCGTCGGCGCTCTCGGCGGCCGCGTCGAGGAGCATCACCGCGCCGCCGAGGAGCGCGACGTTCTTCAGGAAGTTGATCTTGTTGCCGTGCCGCTCCTTCCCCTCCATCGTCCAGAAGTCGTGGATCGAGGGGGTGGTGCCGAGGAAGAAGACGATCAGCGCGCCGGCGGACGCGCGCGGGAACTTCCAGAAGACGACGCCGAGGTTGGCGACGAACAGCATCCCGGTGACGAACGGGACGAGCACGTCGGGCATCGGGACGCCCTTCTCCTCGGCGACCGAGACCCGCTTCTCGTTGTTCTTGAACCCGTCGACGGCCATGTACGCGAGGATGCCGCCGTAGAGGGCGCGGCCGATCGCCGACGGGGGATCGGAGGCGGACCCCACCGTCGGCGCCGCGTCGTCGGCCGAGGCCGCGTCGTCGTCGCTCACGCCGACACCACCTCGATGCGGCTGACGTTCGCGTCGACGCGCCCGACCGTCTCGTAGGCGCCGTCGTCGCCGCGACGCATGATCCGGCCCTCGACGTCGTCGCGCTGATCGGGCACGTCGAACAGCCCGGAGCCGCAGATCACGTCACCGTCGTGCACGGCCCACGTCTCGACGATCTCGTGGGGCTCGCCCGGGAACGGGACGCGCTCGAAGTCGCGGCCGAAGTTCGTCGACTCGAACAGCGCGACCTCGTGGTCGTCGTTCACCCACGCCGGCGGCGCCTCCTCGCCGCCGCAGAAGAAGACGGTGCCGTCGTGGACGAACACCCGCCGGATGTACGAGAAGTCGTTCCCGGCGTCGATCCGGCTCCACGACTCGCCCGCGTCGGTCGTTCGCCAGAGCCCGCCCTCGCCGACCGCGTGGCCGAGCCCGAGGTTCTCCAGGTCGTGGTCGAGGTAGCCGGTCGTCGCGAGCCACACGTCATCCGAGATCGGGAGGATCTGGTGGACGTCGTCGACGATCGTGTCGCGCCGGTCCGTCCACGTCTGCCCGGCGTCGTCGCTGAGGTGGATCCCGCCGGCCTCGACGCCCGCGATCAGCCGCTCCGGTCGCCCCGGGACGGCCTCCAGCGCCCGGAGCCTGGCGTAGTGGGGGTCGATCGGCGACTCCCAGTGGCCGCGCGAGGGCAGGTCGCGGAACCCCTTCAGCTCCGTCCACGTCTCCCCGTCGTCGACCGAGCGGAAGATGTACGGGTCGTTCGTCCCGGCGTACAGCGCCCCGTCGGCGGTCGCGAGGATCGACCACACCTCGCTCTGGCCGGCGTGCCAGAAGCGGTCGCCGAGGGGAACCTCCAGGTCCTCCCACGTCCGTCCCCCGTCGCGGGAGCGGTACGCCCCCGTCGAGGACGCGACGAAGACGCCCGCCGCGTGGTCCCACGACTTCACCGCGGTGACGACCTCGCAGTCGAGGACCCGCTCGGCCTCGTCGCGCTCGAAGGGCACGTCGTCGACTCGATAGAGCCCGTCGTCCGTCCCGATCAACAGTGTCATACACGGCTACGTGCGTCGGACGCGTACTAAAGTTTTTACCAAGCTGTAAAACGCTAAGTGGCCGGGGGTGAAAGTGGAGAGCAGCGGGCATCCCGATTCCACACGCCATGACTACACCCCACCCGACCAAGCGGCCGACGGACGCGGCGCACCTCGACGACGACATCGACCCCCCGCGGGAGCTGCTCACCCTCCCGTGGATCGACGTCCACAACCACGCCCACACGCTCTCGTGGGACGACCGCGAGCGCTACGCGCTCTCCGGGTGTCGGTCCATGCTCATGGTCGCGTCCGGCTACCACTGGGCCCCATACAAGCCGGTCGCGGCCGACGACATCCGCTTCCTCTGGGACGACGCGATCAATCGCCGCGCGGCCATCGAGCGGAACCACTTCTTCGAGGCGAAGCTGGGGCTCGGCGTCCACACCGGCGTCCGCATCGAGGACCCCGACGAGCTGTTGGCGGCGATGGACGACTACTGCGCGCTCGACGAGGTCGTCGCGGTCGGCGAGACCGGCGTCGTCCCCGCCGGCCACGTCGAGGGGTGGGCGCTCGACGAGCAGCAGGCGGTCGTCGGGGCGCAGATGGAGCTCGCGCGCGACCACGGCCTCCCCGTGATCCTCCACACGCCGAACACGTCGACGGACGCGAAGCGGCCCTACCGCGACGGGCTGGGCGTGACGCCCGGCTACGAGAAGAACGCGGGGCTCGGCACCGACCCCGTCCTCGACGGCGAGAACCCCGCGCTCGACGCGGTCCGGCTCGACGTGGAGGCGATGCGCGACGCCGGCCTCGACGACGAGCGCGTCGTCGCCTCGCACGCCGACCGCAACAACACCGCGTACCTGATGGAACAGACCGACTGCTACCTGAGCTACACCATCGGTCACTCGTGGCTGGTCGGCGTCGACGCCGCCGACGTCGCCGACGCCATCGACGAGTACGGCCCCGACCGGATCATGGTCGACACCGACTGCGCGAACGTCCTCCGGACCGACCCGTACGCCCTCAAGCGCGCGATATTCGAGCTGTACCGGTACGGGATCGACGTCGACGACATCCGGAAAGTCGTGCTGGAGAATCCCCGGGAGGTCTTCGGATTCGAGCAGGAGTAGACACCGATATATGATATTTAAATAACGGAACGCGACCGCGACGATTATTTAAGATACGATGCGGTGGCGCGCGCCTGCGAGCGGCCGCCCTCGGCGGCCGCGAGTCAGCGCGTGCGAGGGACGCGGTGAGCGCTCGGAGAGCGCGAACCGCGAGGTTGGGGAGGCGTGAGGATGCGGTGCAGGCGGGCGGGACTCAAAGGGGCAGCCGCGAGGCGGGCGCAGGCGATGCAAGCACCGCAACGAGGGAGCGTCAGCGACCGAGTGAGGCGCACAGCGAGCGTGCGCCGTCCTCGCGGCTGGGGCTT
>NZ_NHPF01000090.1:0-31739 GCF_002252925.1 Halorubrum sp. Ea8 | reverse complement strand
TCGCCGTACTTCGTGTAGTAGCCGGTCATCGCCTCCGCGCGGTCCTCAATTCCCTCGTCGCCAACGCGGAGAACCGGGTCGTGCTCGGGACGGGGAACCGCGCGGGTCCGGACGTACACGTTCCCGGCCGCCGTCTGATCGGCCGCGGCCTCCGGGAATGCGTCGAAGAAGGACTCCGCGATCGGCTGGATCTCGACCACGTCGTACTCGATCCCGAGCTCGTGGGCGACGCGCTCGGCGTCGGTCATCACGTCCGGGTCGTTCACCGCCGAGGGCATCGTGATCCCGTGGAGCCCGTCCTCGCCGAGGGCCTCGACGGCGAGGTAGGCGGTCAGCGTCGAATCGACTCCGCCCGAGAGGCCGAGGACGGCGCCCTCCGCGCCCGCGTCGTCGACGACGTCCCCGATGAACGCGACGACGCGCTCGCGGGTCGCCTCCAGCTCCGACTCCGAGAGACGGAGGTCGAGCGGCGGGTCGTCCGACAGCAACACCGACTGCTTCGAGGTCTGACTCATGGTAATAGACAGGGGCCGAGACGACTAATATCCCCGCTTCTCGCCCGTGAACTGGACGTTCGTCGGGTTTCGTCGCCTTCGCTCCGGGGCCGCACGCTCCCTCGTCGTCGTCGAAATTCGGTCTCCCCCTACAGCAGTCCCTCCCGCTCGGCGAGCAGCAGCCCCTCCAGCGTCGCGTCGTTCGTCGGCGGGTCGCGTGCGACCTCCAGCGCCTCCTCGATCGGGACCGCGCGCGGCGCGAGGAACTCGTTGCTGTCGTGGTCGACGTCGACCGGCTCCAGCCCCTCGGCGAACACGTACCCGCGCGTGTGCCGGAGCACGCCCGTCGAGCACCACACCTCCTGTAACAGCGACGTCGACGAGGGCGCGAAGCCGGTCTCCTCGGCGAGCTCGCGCGCCCCGGCCGCGGTGTACGACTCGCCGCGCTCGACGATCCCGGCGGGCAGCTCCAGCTGGGTGTTCCGCACGGTCGGGCGGTACTGCTCGACGAACAGCACGTCGCCGTCGGCGACCGCGATCACGACCGTCGCCGGCGACAGCTCCGCCCAGTAGTACTTCTTCTCCGAGCCGTCCGGCTGCTCGACGCGGTCGTACCCCCCGACGAACCAGCCGGGGTCGTACTCGACGGCGACCTCCCGTACCGGCCACTCCGGCTCGCCCGGCAGCGAGTGGTTGCGACCGTCGGAAAAGGCCGGGAGGTCGCGGAGGTCGGCGGCGGGCGCGTCGTCGCGGCCCGAGTCGTTGCGGCGGGGCGCGTCGCCCTCGTCGCTCGCGCGCTCACCGTCGTCGCTCACGGGCGAACCACCTCCACGCGATAAACCGTCCCCTCGTACCGCACGCGGACCGCGTCGCCGGTCGCGGCCTCTGGGGTCTGTCGCGCGAGCGCGTCCACCTCGTCGAACGGCGTGTGGGTGAACCACTTCTTGATCCCGTACGCGTCGGCCCGGTACGGGTCGGAGCGACCGTCGTCGCTCGCGAGCGCGCTCGTCAGGAACGGCCACCGGCGCTCCGAGACGTTGTTCGCGTCCACGGCCGGCCCGTCGGTCTCGATCGGCTCGGCGGTCAGGTAGTAGGGATCGCCGCTGCCGAGGTAGCTCGGCAGGGCCCCCAACGCGAGCAGGGCGACGATGACCAGCGCAATGGCGACGAGGAGGTTCCGGGTGACCCGGCGCATGGTCGACGTTGGCGCCGGCCGGGAATACCGGTTTCGACCGCGGCGGCGCGGTCCCGTTTCCCCGCCGCTCCCGTCGCGGTCCCGCCTTCCCGTTGCGGTCCCGTCTCCCCTGCCGCTCGCCGTGGTCGAACCCTGCCCGCGCCGACGCGCTTTACTCGCCGGCGCCCCTCACCTCTTTCATGGAGTTCCGGTTCGAGCTGGCCCTGTGCGCCGCGCTCGAATCGACGGACCGGGTCGTCGCCCGCCAGCTCGGCGCGGGGGTCACGAACCCCGGCGGCCGGATCGTCGACGTCTGCGTGCTGGAACCCGGACCGGAGTTCGATCGGCGGGCGGCGATCGCGCCCGAGCGGATCCCGGACCCCGCGATCGAGGCGGCGGTCGGGCCCGGGGAGGCGGTCCCCGTGACCGAGGCGTTCGACCTCCCGCCGGACCGGGCGGCGGCGGTCGTCGAACGCGCGGCCGAGGTCGGCTACCTCGAACGCGAGCGCCGCGACGGGCGCCCGGTCGTGCGCGCGACCGCCAGATACCCCGACGACTGGATCGGCTCCCTGACCGCGATCGAGAACAAGCCCGACCTCGGGACGCCGGGCGATCTGGCGGCCCAACTGCGGTACGACGTCGCGCTCGGCCTGTTCGACGAGGCGATTCTCGCCACCGCCTCGTACGTCACCCGCGCGCACTTGAACCGGATCCCCGACCCGGTCGGCGTCTGGCGGTTCGACCCGGAGACGGGCGAGCGCGAGGTGGTCCGCGAGCCGTCCCCCCTCGACCCCGATGCGCCCGGCGTCGAGATCCGCGACGAGCGGTCGCTCCGGACCGACGTGGCGCTCGCCGGCCCGGACGCGTTGGCCCGCAAGCGGCGCCGGATCGCGGAGCGCGCGTACGGAAAGGGGTGGCGTCCGGCGCCCCCGGGATGCGCGCACGCGACGGGGACCGCCGACGGCCGCCCGTACTGCGAGCGGTTCGACCGAGTGGTGGACCCGGGTCGCGACTGCGGCGCGGGCTGTGACGCGTACGACCCCGCCGACCCGCCGGCGGTCGACCGCGACGGGCTCCGCGACGAACGGACCGCGTGGGCGGCCGACCCCGGGGGCGACGGGCCGCGCAGACAGTCGGGGCTCTCGCGGTTCCTGTAGCCGTCGCGGACGATCGTTGTGGGAATCCTTATACCCCGAGCGACGGACTCACACGTATGGACGACATCGAAGACGTGTTCGTCGCGCGGTTGATGACGAGCGAGCTCCACACGGTAACGCCGGACACGCTGGTCGAGGACGCGGCCGCCGTGCTGCTCGACAACGACATCAGCTCGGCGCTGGTCGTCGACGACGACGGCGCCCTAGTCGGCATCCTCACCACGACCGACTTCGTCGACATCGTCGCGAAGAGCCAGCCGAAGGCGGAGACGACCGTCGAGCGGTACATGACGCGCGATCCCATCACGGCGAGCGCGCAGGACTCCGTCTCCGCGATCGCCGCGGTCATGGTCGAGCACGGGTTCCACCACGTGCCCGTCGTCGACGGCGACACGCCCATCGGGATCATCACGACCTCCGACTTCGCCGCGTACGTCTCCTCGCCGGAGACGGCGTCTCCGTAGGCCGCTTCCCCTCCGCACGGTCGTCCCGCCCCGTCGGGCTCACCGCCGCCGCTCCCCGCGTCCGCGACGCCGACAAGTGACGCCCCTTTCTGTGGGGTATTACCGGGGCCTCCCGTATCCGCGTCCATGCCCGACCACCTGCATCTCAACCTCTTTACCATGGCCTCCGTCGAGCACGTCTCGCCGGGGTCGTGGACCTTCCCCGGCGACCGGTCGCCGGAGTACGCGGACCGGGAGTACTGGACCGAGGTCGCCCGGACCGCCGAGCGCGGCGGGTTCGACGCGGTGTTCTTCGCGGACGTGCGCGGGATCTACGACGTGTACGGCGACGACCGGCACACGGCCGTCGAGAAGGGGGTCCAGACGCCCGCGAGCGACCCGCAGCTCGTCGTCCCCGCGATGGCGGAGGTCACCGACGACCTCGGGTTCGCCGTGACGCGGTCGACGACGTACACCCATCCCTACCAGCTCGCGCGGGAGTTCTCCACGCTCGATCACCTCACCGACGGGCGGATCGCGATCAACGTCGTCACCTCCTACCTCCAGTCGGCCGCCGAAAACCTCGGGCTCTCGGAGCGGATGGACAAGCAGACGCGTTACGACCGCGCCGACGAGTTCCTCGACGTCTGCTACAAGCTGTGGGAGGAGTCGTGGGACGACGACGCGGTCGAGGTCGACCGCGAGGCCGGGCGCTACACCGACCCCGAGAAGGTGTCTGCGATCGCCCACGAGGGGGAGCACTTTTCCGTGCCCGGCCCCCACGGCTGCGAGCCCTCGCCGCAGCGGACCCCGGTCGTGTATCAGGCCGGCTCCTCCGACCGTGGCCGGGAGTTCGCGGCCGCGAACGCCGAGGCCGTCTTCGCCAGCCAGCCGACCGAGGAGGGCGTTCGCGAGTACATGGCCGACGTGAAATCGCGCGCGGCCGACCACGGCCGCGACCCCGAGAGCCTGAAGTTCTTCATCGGCGTCGTCCCCGTCGTCGGCGAGACGCAGGCGATAGCGGAGGCGAAGCACGAGGAGTACACGCGCCACGTCGACGTCGAGGCGACGCTCGCGCTCCTCTCCGGCTTCCTCGACATGGACCTTTCGGAGCTCGACCCCGACCAGAAGGTCGAGCACATCGAGACGGACGCGATACAGGGGACGATGAACGCGTTCACGAAGGCGCAGCCGGACCGCGAGTGGACGGTCCGCGAGGTCGCGGAGTTCTGCGGGCTCGGCACCACTTCACCGACGATCGTCGGTACCCCCGAGGTGGTCGCCGACGAGTTGGCGTACTGGCACGAGGAGGTCGGCGTCCACGGATTCAACGTGAAGGAGGTCGTCCGCCCCGACTCGCTGACGGACTTCGTTGACCTCGTCGTCCCGGAGCTCCGCGAGCGCGGACTCGTTCCGGACCCGGACGACGCCGGCGACGCTCCCCGCGGCGACGGCACCCTCCGCGAGCGGCTGCTCGGCGAGGGGCAGTCCCGGCTCCGCGACGACCATCCGGCGAGGCGGTAGGTCGCTCGCGTCGGCCGATTCTCCTGTCGACTTCACTGGATCCGAATCCGATAGCCCTGCCGCCCCCGCTACCCTTAAGTGCGTTCCACTGCTTATCTCGGTTGACGCTTCGCTTGGAGGGCCGAAGCGTCAGCGGGGACCTACTGAACGGCACGCCTGTGCCACCTTTTCCCGGCACGGGCGTGCCGTTCGTCCTTTCGTATCGATGAGCGACGGCCTCATGTCGGCGAGCGAAGACCGTCTTCCGCGGCCGCGCCCCCGGCGCGTGCGAGCGTCGCCGACTCCGCGCCCGTTTTTCAGCGGTCCTCCCCTGATATTCTCAGCGGTCCTCCCCCGACGCTCTCAGAGATTTTCCCCCTGATACGACCCCTCGTACGCTCCGTCGTGATCGGCGGCGGCGAGAACCAACTGGGCGATCCGCGCGCCGGGCTCGATCTCAAGAGCGTGGCCCACGTCGAGGCGGCCCTCGCCGACGCCCTCGTAGCCGGCGTCCCAGACGGCAGTGTCGAGGGTACAGGAGTTCCGTAGCAGCGTCGACCGCGGGAGCACGAACCCGACCCGCTCGCTCGGTATCCGCACCGGCTCCCCGTACCGGACCACGTACGTTCCCGGCTCCAGCCGGTAGACGCCGTCTTCGAGCGGTACCGGCTCACGCTCGCCGACGCGTTTCCCGTCGCGGCCGATCCGTCCGGGCGCCGTCTGCTCGAAGACCTCTCCGACCGTGAGGTCGACGCCGTTCGGCTGTCGCTGCGCGTCGTCGAGGTCGGCGTCGCCGGCTTCCAGCGCCGCCGCGACCGTTGCTCCCGAGTCGAACATGCCCGACCGAATCCGCGGGCGAGACTAAACGGTGTCGCACCCGGTCGCGACGCGCACCGGCCCGGCCGACGCCGCCGTGAGATCCGGATAATCCGGCCGCCAACGGCCTTTATGAGCCTTATACACTCGTTACGGATACCGCTCTCACGGGGAACGATATCCCGCCGATCTCCCGCCAAGAATTGCCGGTCAGACGGATCCTACACGGTCGATCTTTCGGGAAACTCGCGGGTTTTATATCCACGGGAGAGCGACGTGCGGATGATATGGGACAAACGATTACGGAGAAGATCCTCGGTGACCACCTCGTCGAGGGCGAGCTGACGCCCGGCGAGGAGATCGGCATCGAGATCGACCAAGTGCTGACGCAGGACACGACGGGGACGATGGTGTGGCTCCAGTTCGAGGCGCTGGAGATGAACGAGATCCAGACGGAGCTCGCCGCGCAGTACTGCGACCACCAGACGTACCAGTTCGACTTCAAGAACACCGACGACCACCGGTTCCTCCGCTCCGCGGCCGGCACGTACGGGGCCTACTTCTCGCGGCCCGGCAACGGCATCTGCCACCAGGTCCACAAGGAGAACTTCGCGGCGCCCGGCAAGACGCTGCTCGGCTCCGACTCGCACACGCCGACCCCCGGCGGGCTCGGCCAGCTCGCGATCGGCGCCGGCGGGCTCGACATCGCCGTCGCGATGGGCGGCGGCCCCTACTACGTCGAGATGCCCGAGGTCGTCAACGTCCACCTCGAGGGCGAGCTCCCCGAGTGGGCGACCGCGAAGGACATCGCGCTCCACCTCCTCGGCGATCTGACGGTCAAGGGCGGCGTCGGCAAGATCTTCGAGTACACCGGCCCTGGCGCCGAGAACCTCTCGATCCCCGAGCGGACCACGATCACCAACCTCGGCACCGAGCTCGGCGCCACCTCCTCCATTTTCGCGACCGACGAGAAGACGAAAGACTGGCTCTCCCGTCAGGACCGCGAAGAGGAGTACGTCGACCTCCAGCCCGACGACGACGCGGAGTACGCGGAGACGATCGAGGTCGACCTCTCCGACCTCGAACCGCTCGTCGCCGCCCCGTCGATGCCCGACAACGTCGCCCCCGTCAGCGAGTACGAGGGCACCGACGTCGAGCAGGTCATCATCGGCTCCTGTACCAACGGCGCCTACGAGGACATCCTCCCCAGCGCGAAGATGCTGGAGGGACGCGAGGTGTCCAAGAGCACCGAGATGATCGTCGCGCCCGGCTCCAAGCAGGCGTCCGAGATGCTGGCCCGCGAGGGCTGGACCGCGGAGATGATGGCGGCCGGCGTCAACTTCTCCGAGGCGACCTGCGGCGCGTGTATCGGCATCGGTCACGTGCCCGCCTCCGACTCCGTCTCGCTGCGCACCTTCAACCGCAACTTCGAGGGCCGCTCGGGCATCGAGGACGACTCCGTCTTCCTCTGCTCGCCCGAGGTCGCCACCGCGGCGGCCATCACCGGCGAGATCGTCGACCCGCGCGACCTCGCGGACGACCTCGGCGACCTCGAGGAGCCCGGCCTGGAAATGGGGACGAAGTACGGCCCCGGCATGGGTGAGTCCGACTCCGACATCATCTCGCCCGACGAGGCGATCGACGACGGTCTCGTCAAGGGCCCGAACATCGGCGACGTGCCGCTCAAGGACGGGATCGACGTGGACGGCGGTGAGGCGCTCCTCAAGATGGAGGACAACATCACCACCGACCACATCATCCCGGCGACGGCGGACATCCTGAAGTTCCGCTCGAACATCGAGAAGCTCTCCGAGTTCACGCTCTCGCGCGTCGACGACACGTTCGCGCAGCGCGCGCTCGACGCCGACGGGGGCGTCCTCGTCGCCGGCGAGAACTACGGGCAGGGCTCTTCCCGCGAGCACGCCGCCCTCTGTCCGATGTACCTCGGCATCGAGGCGGTCTTCGCGCAGAGCTTCGCCCGTATCCACAAGGCGAACCTGTTCAACTTCGGCATCGTCCCGCTGGCGATCGACGCGGAGACGTACGAGGAGATCGAGCAGGGCGACGACCTCGAGATCGTCGACGACGTGCCCGCGGGCGTCTCCTCCGGGCAGGAGGAGTTCACCGTGAGCGTCAACGGCGAGTGGGAGTTCACCGCCGACCTCGACGCCTCCGAGCGCGAGCGCGACATCCTCGCCGCCGGCGGCAAGCTCTCGTGGGTCAAACAGCAGCACGTCGACGACGGCTCCGGCGCGGCGCCGGCCGACGACTGAGGCGACCGCCGACGCCGATCGTCCCAGCTTACTCCGTTTTTAGTCGTCGCCGGCGGCGACGCCGAGGTCATCGCTCTTCCCGACCCACGCGCCCCGCGTGAAGTCGACCGCGTCGTTCCACTTCGCGACGATCGTGGTGACCGCCAGATCGCCGCTGATGTTGGTCATCGTCCGCAGCCGATCCAGGATCGGGTCGACGCCGGCGACGAACCCGACGACTTCGAGCGGCAGTCCGAGCTGCGTCAACACGAGCGTCAACATGATGAGCCCGGTCCCCGGCACGCCCGCCGCCCCGACGCTCGCCAGCACCGCCACGAGGACGACGGTCACCTGTTCGGCGATGGACAGTTGTACGCCGACGAGATTCGCGGCGAAGACCGCGGCCACGCCCTGGTAGAGGGCGGTGCCGTCCATGTTGATCGTCGCGCCAAGCGGCAACGAGAAGCTGTAGACCCCTTCGTCGATGTGGAAGTTGTCCTCGGCGTTCGCCATCGTCACCGGAAGCGTCCCGCTCGACGAGCGGATCGACAGCGCGGTGATCAGCGCGTCGCGTCCCCCGGCGAGAAAGGCTGTTGGCGACTGTCCGGCGAGCAGCCGCACGATGACCCCGAGGTGGACGACCGCGATGTGCGCGGCGACGGCGATCGCTAGTGTGGCGATAAGCAGGGCGAACGGGACGATCGCGTCGACGCCGGCTTCGCCGAACACCGCCGCCATCAACGCGAACACGCCGATCACGCCGTACTCCATCACGCCCCAGACGACCTTGAACATCGCCTCTGCGCCCGCCTCAGCCAAGTTGTAGAACGATTCGACGCCCTCGCGGATGTCGGCCGAGTCGGTGGACTGCTCGACGAGCGCCAGCGCGAGTCCGAACACGATGACGAAGAAGATCGTCGGGAGAATGTCCCCGGCCGCCATCGCGCCGATCGGGTTCTCGGGAACGATCCCGAGGAGCACCTCGACGATGTCGGGCGCCTCTGCGGTCTGTGCTTCCGCGTCGCCCAGTTCGAGGTTGGCTCCCGGATCGATGAGGTTCGCGACTAGCAGTCCGAACCCGACCGCCGCGGCCGAGGTGAGCGCGTACAACCCGACCACCTGCCCGCCGATCTTCCCGAGGTTGCTCGGCGAGAGCCGCCGCGCCCCCATCAGCAGCGTGAACACGACGATCGGGACGATCAGCATGCTCAGCAGGTTCACGAACAGGTCGCCGAGCGGCTGGAGCACCGTCGCCGGCTGCCCCACGACGAGCCCGAACACCGAACCGAGCACGAACGCCAGTCCGATGCGATACACGATCGGTACCTCGCGGTACCGCCGCCAGGACTGCATCAGCGCGTTTGCCATACGGCGAGCGTGTTTCCGGAGGACCCACAAGTAAATATTGCCAGACCCGCAGGCTCGCCGGGACCTGTGACACGAGGCGGCGGGAGTCAGGAGTCAGAGCCTTGGCGGTCCGGATGAGGCCGTCGCTCGGGGGGCGCGGAGAGAGAGAATCGCTCGGCGCCGGTCGGCTCGCCGAGGTCCGCCTCGTTAGCGGGCCGCGGCGGCGACGCGCTCGCGCTCCTCCTTCTGCGAGATGGAGTAGGAGCGGTCGGCGTCGTAGTCGGCAGCGGTCGTAAGCTCGTTGGCGAGCGCCTCGGCGGCGGCGGTGCTCGACTTGTACGTCGCGCTGGCGACGCCGTCAGAGATGAACAGCAGCGCTTGGTCGACGCGGCGCTGGGGCGCGACGTCGACCGCCTTGGGGACGGAGATGCCGCCGTACTTCAGGCGGACGGTCTCTTCCCGCGGCGCGGCGTTCTCGACCGCGCGAACGAGGACCTGCACCGGGTTCTCCTCGGTCCGTTCGTGGACGATGTCGAAGGCGTCGCGGACGATCCGCGTCGCCTGCTGCTTCTTGCCCGTGTTCTCGTCGGTCTGCATCAGGCGGTTGATCAGCCGCTCGACCAGGGAGATCTCGGACTTCTTGAACTGCTTCGACGCGTGGCGCCCCATCGTGTGGGCGATGGGCGTCACGGTCATGTAGCGTTTCGTCGAGGGGTCCTCGTAGGCGATCTCGGTGACGTCCCAGACGCCGAACAGCTTGGCGTTCTCGTTGGCGGCCTCGCTGGACGCGGGCGCGTCCGGATCCGGTTCGTCGGCGGCGACGTCCTCGTCGGACGGCGCCTCGGTCTCCTCGCCGCTCATCTGACGGGCTTCTCCGCGTTTCCGCGAACCAGTTCGATCATGGAGACGCCGTTGACCTTCTCGACTTTGTAGTTGACACCGGAGAGGTCGCCCATCGCGCGACCCTTAGCCCCGCCGATCCCGGCGATCGTGACCTCGTCGTGCTCGTCGATGAACGAGATGGCGCCGTCACCGGGACAGAACGCGGTGACCTGCTTCCCGTTCTTGATGAGCTGGACGCGGACGCACTTTCGGATCGCCGAGTTCGGCTGCTTTGCTTCGATTCCGACCTTCTCCAGGACGATCCCGCGAGCCTGCGGGGCGCCCTCGAGGGGGTCGGACTTCTTCTTGAGCCCGCGCTCTCGCCGAGCGTACTCGGAGTCGGACCAGCGGCGCTTCTGCCGGTCCTGTTTGAGCTTACGGGCCGCGTATTTGCCGTTCGCCATCGTACGTCTACTTCCGAACGGAGCTACTTAAGCGTCGTCTTTCGACGCGGCGAAACGCCCTCAGATCGCCCGAGCGGTACCTCTCGTCCGTTCTGAGAGTGTTTCTCTCCACGAGCGGATTCGAAACGACCGCCGCTCGTCTCCGCTGAGACGGTAAGCCGTCGCGAGCGCCCGTCGTTCGCCGCCGACCGCGAGTCGCCGTCGCCGCCGGTCGTCATCACTCGCTCGTCGCCTCGCGGGCGTCGGCGACCCAGTCGGGTTCGGGGATCTCCGCCCCGGGATCGCGGTAGTCGATGTCGATGTCGACGGTCGCTTCTCCCCCGTCGTGTCCGCCGGCCCACGACTGTTCCAGCCGCGGGACGACGCCGGCTTCGTACACGTGCGCCGTCGCGGACGCGGTCTCGACGGTCTCGGGGATGTTCCGGTCGCCGTCGAACTCGTCGGCGGTGAACCGGGCGGTCGTCTCGCCGCGGACTTCGCCCGCCCCGTCGCTCGCCATGTTCCAGCGGTTCAGTCCCTCGTACTGCGTCTCGCCGGTCTCCGTCTCCCCCTCGACGCGGATCCCCGTCAGCGCCTCCTGTCGCATCGCCTCTTCGAGGTCGCCCTCCGAGCGGTCCACCGACTGGCGGTCGTACTGCGTCTCGCCGTCGGTCTGCCGCCGGAACAGCAGTTCGTCGCCGGCGATGTACAGCTCCGTGACGTCCGGCTCTTCCGTCTCCGTCAGCTCCTGTCTCACGTACTGGCGACCGTTCTCGAGGTCGTAGCCCGATTCGTACACCTGCGACGGGAGCCACGGCGTCGGATCCGCGTCGCCGTCGTGACTCGTCTCGGCCGTCGAGAACAGGGTGAAGCCGCCCGCGTCGACGAACGCGTCGACGTGGGACTCGGCGAGCGCGTCGAGCGCGAGCGCGTCGCCGTCGCGCCAGTTCGCGTCGGTGAACGGGCGGTCGGACCCGTCGTCGGTCGGGTTGCCGGACCCGTCACCCTCGTCGTCGGAACAGCCGGCGCTCCCGACCGCGACTGCGGTCCCGAGGCTCGCGAGGAGGCGTCTGCGGTTCATGGGTCACAAAACGGAGCCGCGGTCAAAAGCGCGCGGATCCCCGGATACGGAACGTACGTTCGCGGACGGCTAGACGCGGGATCGCGACCTACGTCAGCTGCACGTCGTCGATGTCGTGGTGGCGCTTCGCCAGCGTCCGTGCCGTCTCGATGTTGGTCCCGTCGGCGCCGATGGCGACGCCGCGGTCCGGCTCCGGCACCTCGACGTACGCGACGCGGTCGTTCTGCTCGGAGATGGTCACGGCGTTGACCGCCGCGGGCGCGAGCGCGCTCGAGACGAACGCCTCCGGCGTGTCCGCGTCCTCCACCAGCTCGACCGACTTGCCCAGCCGCCGCTCCGCCTCCTCGACGGTCTCGCCCGCCTGTCCGATCGCGGCGGCCATCTCGCCGGCCGGCACGAGGAACACGAGCCGGTCGCCCTCCACGAGGCAGTCCTTCGGCGCGACCCCGGTCAGCTCGTCGAACCGACCGATGTAGCGCCGCGCCTCGTCGGAGAGCTCGACGTACATCAGTCGTCGCCCACGACGCGCGACCCCATCCGGAGGTCGACGTCGCCGGTGCCGAGCGAGATCGGCTTGCCGGCGATGACGTTCTCGATGACGCCGTCGAGCTCGTCGTACTCGCCGTGGATCGCGGCGTCGAGCAGGTGGTTGACCGTCACCTCGAACGCCGCGCGCGCGAGCACGGAGTCCTTCGATCCCGAGATGCCGTGGCGGCCGATCGAGTCGATCTCGCCGTTGGTCGTCATCATGTCCGCCACGAGCATCAGGTGGCGGACGTTCACGTCGTCGAGCCCCTGCTCTTCGAGCGTGTTCTTCGTCTCGTCGATGATCGTCTCGCGGGCCGCCTCGACGCCGAGGTTGCGGTAGATCTCGTGGATGTTGTTACACGTCGTGCGCGAGGCGTCGACGCCCTCGATGTCGAGGGTGTCGCCGAACGCCGACCCCTCGGTGTAGAGGACGAACTCCTCGTCGCCGTCGATCTCCTCTTTCCGGATGACGACGCGCTCGATCTCTTCGATCCCTTTGAACACTATCTCCCGGAGCCGCTCGACGAGCTGGAGCAGCTCGCGGTAGCTCGGCTCTCCGGGGCCGAACTCGATGACGGTGCCCGACTGCCGGGTGTCGACGCCGAGCGAGTCCTCGATCGTCTCGGCGATGATCTCGGCGACCTCCGAGGGATCGGAGTGGGTCGGCCACCGCTCGAGCAGGGTGTCGTCGTTCAGGTCGATCCGCACCAGCATGTCGGCGACGTTCGTCGACACGTCGCCGAGCGCGAGGATGCGCGTCGCCTCGATGGACCAGACGACCTCGTGGGCCTTCTCGCGGTCCGTCGCGTACTCGCCCTCGAGGTGGACGGTCATCATCGGCGTGTCCGGCGTCTTCCGGGCGTCCACCAGCTCGATGAGCCGGGGGAGCCCCTGCGTGACGTCGATCTCCGCGACGCCGGCGTAGTGGAACGTGTTCATCGTCATCTGCGTTCCGGGCTCGCCGATCGACTGCGCGGAGACGGTGCCGACGGGGTCGAGCGGGTCCACGCGCGTCTCGACGTAGCGGTTCTCGACGCCCGTCGCGACCTCGGTGGCCTGCTCGACCGTGATCTCGCCGGTCTCTTCGCCCTTCTTCTCGAGCGCCTCGTACACCTCGTCTTTGAGGCGGCTGGGCAGCTCGGTCGCCTCCACGACCGCCTCCATGTCGTCGGTGACGTGGTCGTACTCAGTCATCCGACTCCACCCCCGAGGCCTTGTTCAGGCCGGGTCCGGCGTGCTCCGACAGGTTCGTCGGCGGCGTGCGCTCGCCGAGGAACCGCTCCTTCTCGTCGTCGGAGTCGAACTCGGAGTCGACGACGCGGTCGACGATGTCGTCCACGTCGATGCCGTCGCCCTCGCCGGAGGACACCTTCACCGGCGAGGTGCCGTCCTCGCCGAACTCGAACTGGACGATCCGGCCCGAGGTGTCTCGGACCGTGCCGTCGTACTGCGCCTCCAGCTCGGAGAGCGCGTTGATGAGGCGGCGCTGCAGGTAGCCGGACTTGGAGGTCCGGACCGCCGTGTCGACCAGCCCCTCGCGGCCCCCCATCGCGTGGAAGAAGAACTCCTCGGGCGTGAGCCCGCCGCGGTAGGAGTTCTCGACGAAGCCGTGCGCCTCCGCAGAGAGGTCGTTCTCCTTGTAGTGAGAGAGCGTCCGGTCCTCGTAGCCGCGGTTGATCCGCTCGCCGCGGACCGCCTGCTGGCCGACGGAGCCGGCCATCTGCGTCAGGTTCAGCATCGAGCCACGCGCGCCGGAGCGGGCCATCACGACCGCCGGGTTGTCGTCGCCGAAGTGCTGGTCGGCGATCTCCCCGGCCGAGTCGCGGGCCTTTCCGAGCGTCTGCATGATCTTCATCTCCAGGGTCTCGTCGACGCCGCGGCCCGGCAGCGACTCCAGCTCGCCGGCCTCGTACGTCGCGATCAGCTCCTGGACGCGGTCGTACGCGCTCTCGATCGCGTCGTCGACCTGCTCTTCGGCCTCCGGCGGGATCGACTCGTCGTCGATCCCGATCGAGAAGCCGAAGTGCATGATCGCGCGCATCGCGAGCGACGCGATCTCGTTGATGAACACGCGCGAGCGCGTCTCGCCGTACTCCTTGGTGAGGGTGTCGACGACTTCGCCGCCGAAGGCGCCGACCGCGTCCTCGTCGATCGTCCCCTCGACCAGCTGGCCGTTCTCGATGACGACGTCGTCGCCGGTCGACGACGAGAAGTGCAGCGTGAGGTCGTCGGGCAGCAGCTCGGAGAACAGCGTCCGGCCGGTCCAGTAGTCGCGGCCGTCGTCGTCGACGCCGTCGGCCTCGGGGAGCTCGTCCACTCGCGTCGCCCGGAGCAGGTCGAGCGCCTGCGTCTCGGTGAACTCGGGGTTCGAGTGCGTGAGCAGGTACGTCCCGGAGATGTGGTCCTGGATCGCGCCGATGATGTTCCCGCCGAACCGCGGCGAGAGGATCTGTTCTTGCACGCGCATGAGGACGCGCGCCTCGGCGCGGGCCTCCTCGTTCTGGAGCGCGTGCATGTTCATCTCGTCGCCGTCGAAGTCGGCGTTGTACGGCGGACAGACGACGGTGTTGAGCCGGAACGTCTTGTACGGCATCACCACGACCTCGTGGGCCATGATGGACATCCGGTGCAGCGAGGGCTGCCGGTTGAAGATCACGATGTCGCCGTCGACGAGGTGCCGGTTGACCTCCCAGTCGGCCTCCACCTTCTCGGCGAGCTCCTCGCAGTTCTTCTCGGTCACCTTCAGGCGACGCCCGTCAGGTCGTCGGACGTAGTTCGCGCCGGGGTGCGCCTCCGGGCCGTTCCGGACGTACTGGCGCGCCTCCTCGACGTTGCGCTCGGTGACGTTGAGCGTCTGCGTCATCTCCTTGGCGACGCGGTCCGGCACGCCGACCTCGTTCAGCGAGAGGGTCGGGTCCGGCGAGATGACGGTCCGAGCGGAGAAGTTGACGCGCTTCCCGGACAGCGAGCCGCGGAAGCGGCCCTCCTTCCCCTTCAGCCGCTGGCTGAGCGTCTTGAGGGGGCGGCCGGAGCGGTGTCGCGCCGGCGGGGTCCCGCTGATCTCGTTGTCGACGAACGTGGTGACGTGGTACTGGAGCAGCTCCCAGAGGTCCTCGATGATCAGCTGCGGGGCGCCCGCCTCGCGGTTCTCCATGAACCGCTGGTTGATCCGGATGATGTCGACCAGCTTGTGCGTGAGGTCGTCCTCGGAGCGCTGGCCGTTATCGAGCGTGATGGAGGGGCGCGTGGTCACCGGCGGGACGGGGAGGACCGTCAGGATCATCCACTCCGGTCGGGAGTCCTCCGCGTCGATGCCGAGGACCTCTAAGTCCTCGTTCGGGATGTCCTCGAACCAGTCGCGGATGTCCGAGGGCATCAGCTTGTTCATGTCCTCCTCGGTGAGGTCGACGTCGAGCGCCTTCTCGATGGACCGGCGGTCCTCCTTGCGCGGGCGGAACTCGCCGGCCATGATATCGTTGATCCGGTCTAAGGCGATGTCGGTCTTCTCGGCGAGCTCCTGCGGGGAGGTCCCCGGGTCGTCCTCCTCCTCGTCGGGCTGCATCGCGGCCGCGATCCGCTCGGAGTAGTCGCCCGAGAGCACGTCCTGCACCTCGTAGTAGGTGGTCGGCTTCTCGTGTTTGATGTCCGCCTGCGGCTCGCCGCAGAACGGGCACGTCGACGCCTTCCGGGCCTGCCGGACGGCGGCCTTCAGCACGTCGTGCTCGTCGTCGCCGAGCTCCTTCGCCCGCTCGTAGCGGTCGCGGAACTCGTCGCGCTGCGCCTCGTCCAGGGCGAGTCGGCCGCACTCGCGGCACGTCGAGCGGAGCAGGCGCCGGATGAGCTTCGTGAAGCCCACGTGGATGACGGGCGCGGCCAGCTCGATGTGGCCGAAGTGACCGTTACAGGAGCCGGAGTGGGAGCCGCAGGTCCGGCACTCCAGGCCGGGGTCGATGACGCCGAGCCGCGGGTCCATCAGCCCCATGTCGATCGGGTAGCCGTCGTCGTCGTACGTGTCGGCCGTGATCACCTTCGTCGCCGACATGTCCCGGTACGTTTCCGGGTCCATGAGGCCGAAGTCGATGCCGCCGAGCACTTTCGGTGTTTGCATTGACATTTAAATAGCGTCCTCCAGTTCGAGCTTCGGTCGGATTCCCAGGGCGATCATCTCGTCGAGCAGGAGCTTGAACGCGTAGCTCACTTCGAGCTCGTGGATGTCGTCCTCGTCGCCCGTGACCGGGTCGTACACCCGGCGCTGTTCGCGGTCCTCGACGGCGACGAGCCCCGTCTCCGCGGAGACGTGGACCGTCTCGGCGTCGGACGACTCTAACAGCCGCTCGTTGAGCACCATCGACGCGCCGTGGCCGATGATCGTGTCGCGCTCCATCTCACCGACGCGCAGGCCGCCCTCGCGGGCGCGCCCCTCGGTCGGCTGGCGCGTGAGCACCTGGACCGGCCCGCGCGAGCGAGCGTGGAGCTTGTTCGACACCATGTGGTACAGCTTGTGGTAGAAGATCGTCCCGACGAAGATCTCCGCGTCGATCTTCTCGCCGGTGACGCCGGAGTACATGACCTCCTTGCCGGAGGACTTGAATCCGTGTTCCTCGAGCCCCTCGCGGAGCTCCTCCTCGTCTTCGCCCTGGAACGGCGTGCCGTCGACCCGCGAGCCGCGGAGCGAACCGACCTTGCCGCCGAGCATCTCCAGCACGTGGCCGACCGTCATCCGGGACGGCAGGGCGTGCGGGTTCATCACGAGGTCGGGGACGACCCCCTCCTCGGTGAACGGCATGTCCTCCTGCGGAGCGAGGTGGCCGACGACGCCCTTCTGGCCGTGGCGGGACGCGAACTTGTCGCCCAGCTCGGGGACGCGCTGGTCGCGAACCTTCACCTTCGAGAGCTTGGAGCCGTCCTCGCCCTCCATCAGCGTCACGGTGTCGACGACCCCCGACTCGCCCGAGCGCATCGTGACCGAGGTCTCCCGGCGCTTCTGCGGGGAGAGCCCGCCCATGTCGTCGGGCTCCTCCAGGAAGCGCGGCGGGCTGGTCTTGCCCAGGAGTACCGAGGACTCGTCCACCTTCGTCTCGGGGTTGACCAGGCCGTCCTCGTCGAGGTGGGTGTACGCCTCCTCGCCGCGCGCGCCGCGGACGTCCTGGTCGGGGATCTCGAAGCGGTCCTCTTGACCGCCGGGGTACCGGCGCTCCTCGCCCTCGTAGGTCCGGAAGAAGTGCGAGCGGGTGAGCGCGCGGTCGACGGAGCCCTGGTTCATCACCAGCGCGTCCTCGATGTTGAACCCCTCGTAGGACATCACGGCGACGACGAAGTTCTGCGCCGCCGGCCGCTTGTCGAAGCTGATCTGGTCGGACGTCTGCGTCTTCACCATCGCCAGCTGCGGGTAGTGCAGCAGGTGCTGACGCGTGTCAGGCCGGATCCGGTAGTTGGCGGAGGGAAGCCCGAGCGACTGCTTCATCATCCCCGCGCCCATCGTGATGCGCGGGCTCGCGTTGTGCTCGGGGTACGGGATCATCCCCGCGCCGATACCGAACACGAGCTGCGGGTCGATCTCGAGGTGCGTGTGGTCCTCGGTCACGTCCTCCTCGTCGACGGCGACGAGGATGTCCTCCTCCTCCTCGGCGTCGATGAACTCGACGTAGCCGCGGTCGATGAGGTCCTCGAACTCGATGTCGCCGCGCTCGAGCGCCTCGATCTCCTCGTCGCCGAGCAGCGGCTCGCCGTTCTCGACGACGATCAGCGGCCGGCGGGCCCGCCCCGCGTCCGCGTTGACGATCACTTCTTGGGTCCGGTCCCTGACCGAGACGTTCACCATGTCGGAGACATCGCCACGGCGGCGCGCCTCGCGGATCTGTTCGGCGAGGGCCTCGGGGTCCGGATGGGTCCCGACGAGGCTCCCGTTGACGTACACCTTCGCTTCGCGTTCTGCCTGAGCCATATTAGTCGTCCGCCGTCTGTCGTTCGACGCCCTCGATGCCGGGGATCCCCTCGACACCCATCGACGCCAGTTCTCGTTTCAGCCCCTGTTCGTCCTCGACCGTCTGCGACAGCTCCATCGACTGCGCGAAGTTCTTCACGAGCCCGCAGTTCGGCCCCTCCGGCGTCTCGGAGGGACAGATGCGACCCCACTGGGTCGCGTGGAGGTCCCGCGCCTCGAAGTGCGGCTGCGACCGCGACAGCGGCGAGCGCAGGCGCCGCAGGTGCGAGAGCACGCCCATGTAGTCCGTCCGGTCGACGAGCTGGGAGACGCCCGAGCGACCGCCCACCCAGTTCCCGGTCGCGATCGGGTGTTCGAGCCGCTCGGTCAGCACGTCCGAGCGAACGACCGTGTTGACCGTGAGCTGCCGGTTCCGCATGTTCGCGCGCTCCAGCTGGTACTTCACGTCGCGCGCCAGCTTGTTCAGGGCGGTCCGGAACAGGTCGCGCATCAGGTCGCCGGAGACCTTCAGGCGCTTGTTGGCGTAGTGGTCCTTGTCGTCGGACTCGCGGCGGTTCAAGGCGAGCTCGAAACACGCCTCGGCCATCCGGCAGAGGTAGTACGCCTTGTTGATCCGGACGTCCTCCTCCTCGACGCCCTCCTCGTGGAGGTGCGGCAGGAGGTAGCGGTCGATGACGTAGTTCGCCCGCTTGAGCTGGTAGTTCTTCCCCTGGCCGGAGGCGACGCGCTCGCCGAGGGTCTCGATGGCCTCCTCGGTCGTCTGCACCTCCGCCTCCTCCAAGTTCTCCAGCATGAACTTCACGATCTCGGGGTCGTCCGAGACGCGGTGGACGATCTCCTCGTCCGACTCCAGTCCGAGCGCGCGGACGAGGGTCACGAAGTCGATCGAGCCCGAGACGGACGGGAACGACACTTCGAGCAGCCCCTCGCGGTTGCGCTCGCACAGCACCAGCGCGCGGTAGCCGCGGCGCTGGGAGAACGTCTTCGCGACCTGGATCTCGTCGCCGTACTTCGAGTCGTACTCCGCGAGGATCTTGTTCGGCGCGAGGTCTTCCGAGGTCATCAGCACGCGCTCGGAGCCGTTGACGATGAAGTAACCGCCGGGGTCGACGGGGTCCTCGCCGATGTCGATGAGCTCCTCGTCCGAGAAGCCGGCCATGTTACACTTGTCCGAGCCGACCATGATCGGCATCCGGCCGACCTTCGTCTCGGTGGTGTCGACGACCTGTTCGGGCTCGTCTTCGCCGCCGCGAACGATGGACATCTCCATGAAGACGGGCGCCGAGTAGGTGATGTTCCGCAGGCGGGCCTCCTGCGGGTACAGCAGCTCCTCCGAGCCGTCGGCCTCGCGAACGCGCGGGGTGACCATCCGCACGTCGCCGAGTTCGACGTAGACGGGCTCTTGGCCCTCCTTGTCGCCGATGTCGGTCTCGATCGTCTCCTTCTCGTCGACGACTTCCTGCATGCCGCGGTCGAGGAAGTTGTTGAACGATCGGAAGTGGTGTTCGGCCAGCCGTTCGTCGGAGAAGTACTCGCGTGAAACCACGCGTCGGTCTTGCCTGTTCATGAGACAACTAATCGGTACACGACCGCTTCCTCCGTCGTGCGGGAGTTTCGAACGATCTTCACCACGTCGCCGACCTCGGCCTCGTCGGGGATCGCGGGATCCGTGCGTTTGATCTTCGGTAGGTTCGTCCGTTTCACGTCGTACTCCGCCAGGACTTCGTCGACCTCGTCGTCGTCGAGGAGGACGTGGTCCGGGACGAGTTCGTGTTGGCTTACGTCTACCATGGGTGGTGGTTATTGAAAGAAGCTATCACGAGATACTACAGATCGCTATATGCGCCAGCGGCATAAGACTTGCCAACCGGCTCCGCCGCGCGCGGCTCACGACGACGGGGGCGTGCGATACTCACACCCATGCGGGTATTATACAAAAGGCTACCGCCGCGAGCGGCGACGCGGCCGGCCGTCTCGCCCTGTCACCCGTCCCCATCGTCGCCGGCGATGACAAGCCTTATTTGCCAGACAGGGGTACGAATGACTGCGACAAGCCCGGATGGTGTAGTGGCCCATCATACGACCCTGTCACGGTCGTGACGCGGGTTCAAATCCCGCTCCGGGCGTCCCCCGTTTCGGGGCTTTGTCGCTGTTTGCCCGGATGGTGTAGTGGCCCATCATACGACCCTGTCACGGTCGTGACGCGGGTTCAAATCCCGCTCCGGGCGTATTCTGTCGCCGCCAATCGACGAGCGCAGCGAGTCGATACCGGCGGCGACGAATCGTTTCGCAGGGAGTTGAATCTGAGGACGAGCGAACGGAGTGAACGAAGTCCTCCGGGTTCAACTCCCGCTCCGGGCGTTTTCTCCGAACAATACGGCGAGCGTAGCGAGCCGTTCGTCGAAATCGATCGCTGCGGGTGTGAATCAGAGAGTGACGCGAGCGAAACGAGTGGAACGATTGTGGTTCAACCCCCGTTCCGGGCGTTTCTGTCGACGCTAACCGACGAGCGAAGCCGCCTGATCGGCGCGTCCGTCGGCGTCCCGGATCGCCGGTCGGTGCCGCCTATAGGTCGAGCAACTCCCGCAGGTCCGCCACTAACGACTCCGTCTTCGCGTCCGGCTCCTCGTCGTCGGTGACCGGCGTTCGACCGTCGTACGTCTCGTGAACCATCGAGACCCCCTCGGCGAGGGTGTCGAGCCCGTAGCCGCCCTCCAGCACGTAGGCCTCGACGGCGTCGGCGTCGTCGGCGACCGACCGGACTCGGTCGGTCATCATCGCGTACCCCTCCGAGGAGACGCGCATCCGCGAGATCGGGTCGTGGCGGTGCGCGTCGAACCCCGCGGAGACGATCAGCAGATCGGGGTCGAACCGGTCGATCGCCGGCCCGATCGCCTCGTCGATGGCGTAGCGGTAGTCGGCGTCGCCGGCGCCGGCCGCGAGCGGGAGGTTCACCGTGGTCCCTTCCCCGTCGTCGCGGCCGGTCTCCTCGAGGTCGCCGGTGTCCGGGTAGAGCCCGTCTTCGTGGATCGACGAGTAGAGCACGTCGCCACGGTCGTAGAACACGTCCTGGGTGCCGTTCCCGTGATGGACGTCCCAGTCGAAGATCGCGACCCGGTCTGCGGCGCCCTCGTCGAGGACCGTCTGGGCCGCGACGGCGGCGTTGTTGAAGAAGCAGAACCCCATCGCGTCGTCGGGGACCGCGTGGTGGCCCGGGGGGCGGCCGAGCGCGAACGGGGTGTCCCGGCCGTCGGCCCCGTCGAGCGCCGATCGGGCGGCCCACTGCGCGAGGCCGGCCGCGGTGAGCGCGGCGTCCCACGTCCCCTCGCTCGCGACAGTGTCCGGGTCCCAGCTTCCGCCCCCGTCGTCGACGAACGCCTCGAACTCGTCTACATACTCCGCGTCGTGGACGGCGACGACCTCCTCGCGGGTCGCCGGGTCCGCCTCGGCGTACTCGACGCCGTGCCGCTTGGCGAGGCCGCGGCGGATCGCGCGCAGTCGGTCCGGATTCTCCGGATGCCGCTCCCCCGTGTCGTGCGCGAGACACCGCTCGCTGTAGCCAAACTGCATCTACTCGAACAGCGCGAAGTACGTTTCGATGTCCTCGGCCTGTACGGTCCGTCGGTCGGCGTGTCGCGCGAGCGTCGCGGCGGCGCTCGCGACGTTGTCCGCGTAGTCCTCCAAGATGTCGGCCAACGCGATCCGCGCGTCGACGCCGACCCGGTATCGGTCGTCGATCCGGAGCCGCGCGATCCGGTCGATGGGGGCGACGGGCAGGGTGAGATCCTCTCGGGCGATCACCTGTTCGACGCCGAAATCCGACGCCATCAGCGTCTTCCGTCCGTCCTCGGTTGCCCGCTCGGCCGCGTCGATCGCCAGCTCCGCACCGTGCGATTGGATGCGGCGCGCCAGCTCCTCGGCGGCGTCGGCGCTGACGCGGAGCTCCCCGGCGTTCCGCCGGATGATCCCGTCGACCGGCGCGAACGGCAACTCGACACTCATACACACAGTCGCGTCCGTGTACCGTATAACGCTTTCCGTTACCGGCGTCTCCGCGCCCGAGCGCTGGCGTCGCGGCTACTCGTCGCGTCGCTGTTCGGCGCCCTCGAAACCGGAGTCAGTCGGGACGGAGCGGCCCGCGACGGTCAGAACACGTCGTCCGCGTGGATCGTCCCGTCGCGCTCCGCGCCCCGTACGGTGATCTCCTCGCCGAGCCGGAGGCTCGCGTCGGTCTCGACGCTCTTCGTCCGCTGGCCGTCGTCCAACACGACGGGGTCGCCGGTCTGCACGACGGTCCCCGTGAACTCGACCTCCTCCGTGGTCGCAGTCGCGGTCGCCGTGCCGCCGGATCCGGCGCTCTCCTCCCCGCCGGCCCCGCCGGAGACGGCCTCGGTCGCCGCCTTCTGTCCGTCCTCAGTGAAGGCGCCGAGTCCGGTGTCGCTCGCGGCGCGGTCGCTGTTTCCGGAACCGTCGCCGGACCCGGACGCGTCGGTCTCCGCGTTGCCCGCCGCCTCCGCCCCCTCGTCGAGAACGGTGACCGTCGAGCGCCAGTTCGCGGACGCCTCCAAGTCGTCCTGCCAGCCGTCTTGGATCTCCACATCGGTGAAGACGACGCGGTCCGCCAGGTCGATCTCGCGGTCGGCCTTGTCGCCCCACAGCGCGACGCGGATCTCGCCGGTCTCGTCTTTGATCCGGACGTTCCGCACCTGCCCCTCGCTGCCGTCGTCGCGGTCGAACGTGCGCTTCGGGTCCGTCTCGATGACGCCCCCGCCGACGTCGACCGTCTCGCCGATCTCCAGGTCGGCGATGTCGGTCGTCTCGGGGACGTACTCGACGTCCTCGTCGACGCGCTCGACGGTTCCGCGGTCGCCGACGTGGAGCTCCAAGTCACCGTCGCGCTCGCGGACGTAGCCGTCGCCGACCTCGACGACCTCGCCGGCCTCGAACTCGTCCGCGAGGTCGGCCTTGTCGTCCCACAGCGTGACGCGCACGCGGCCCGTCTCGTCGCCGACGGTGAGGTTGGCCACGCGCCCCTCGCTGCCGTCGTCGCGGTCGAACGTCCGGACCGAGTCGGTGTCGAGCACCTGCCCGACGAGGTCGACGTCGGAGGCGCCGAGCGAGAGGTCCTCGACGCGGTAGGTGTCGAGCACCTGCACGTCGACCTCGGCGTCCTCGTCCGGCTCGACCTTGTCGGCGCTCACTTCGAGGCCGCTGTACCCCTCCTTCGGGCGGCCCATGACGCGGAGCACCTGACCGACCTCCAGCTGCTCGACGGCCGCCGCGGCCATCTCGTCCCAGAGGGCGACCCGCACGGAGCCGGAGGCGTCCGCGACGTCGACGTTGCAGACGCGCCCCTCCTCGGCGTCCTCGTCGTCGCGCTCGAAGGTCCGGACCTCGCCGATGGAGGTCACCTTCCCGAGGAACTTCACGTCGTTCATCCCCGGCTCGATGTCGGCGATCGTGTCGGCCTCCTCGTCGCGGAGCTCGTGGGCGATCAGCATCGCGGCCGTCTCCTCGTCGGCGAGCCCGCCCATCTGCTCGACCTTGTCCTCGACGGCCGCCTCGAACTCCTCGAACTCGACGTCGGTGTCGAGGTCCTCGTAGACGTCCTCTATCACTCCCATACGCGTACCTCCTCGGTTGTCGAGTCCGCGGATAAGCGTTGTCCTTGCCGGGGTCTCACGGCCGAACCCACGCCCGCTTCTGGTCCGCGCCGGGGCGTCGTCGCCCGTCGGGTCCGCGGCGTCGCCGTCGCGGATCGGAGTTCCGTCATATGGGCTCATCGGTCCCCTCGATACAAAAGATGTGCAATCCGTCCACGGCCGTCTCTCCCGACCGCGCCGCATGCGACCCTCCGCCACGCGGCCTACGGACCGTAACCGTCTTAAGTTCTACCGCGGTACGTTTGATTGAGTCCTGGTAGGGTAGTGGACTATCCTCTTGGCTTGCGGAGCCAGGGACCGGAGTTCAAATCTCCGTCAGGACGTTACAATTCCTCCGCCTTACGGCGGTTTTCTCTGTCTCCGACCAATGGAAACAGAGTATGACGAAAGCCAAGAAAACAGGTTCGGGTGAATCATCCCCGAGCCGTCACGGGATTTCAGTTATCACTGAGCCAACGGCAGAAGAGCTTGCAGAACGACAGATTTCGGACTATCGCGCTCATCGAGAGAAGTTCATCAAGTGGGTACTAAACCTCGGGAAAGACCCCGACGAGCGACCGGATAATTGCGACTGTACTCCGCTGATGGAAGAGCTTCCCTGTTGGGCGTGTTACAGGGATGGATTCGCGGAGCCGAATCCCACACTTGGGGTGAGTAATTGAAATCCGGACAGATTATTATCTCTCAACAAAATTGTGAGGATGATGGACTCTGTTGGAGTAGTTATTCCTGCTTATCATCCCGACGCCACGATACTTACAGACTACATCGAAACCCTTCATGAACGACTCTCTCCTGCTGCTATCCGTGTGGAACTTGACGATTCGGCCTCCTACGTTAATACCGCGCTGACTGACCAACCACCAACAGTGACAGTTAACGCCGTTGATGCCCGCCGCGGGAAGGGTGCAGCCATCACCGATGGTTTCGAAGCGCTCGTTGCTGACGACGCTATTGACACGCTTGTTTTCGTTGACGCCGACGGGAGTACGCCCGCCGAATCTGTGCTTGATGTTCTCGACCCAATTCTCAAAGCAAATGCTGACCTTTCCGTCGGGTCGCGCCGTCACCCTAACGCGACGGTATCCTCCCACCAGACGATGGTACGCCGTCGACTCGGTGATGGCTTTGCATGGCTGGCCCGTCGCCTCCTTGATGTGTCGCTGTACGATTATCAGTGCGGCGCGAAAGCGTTAACCAGCGAGGCTTGGCGCGAGGTAGGGTCCCACCTCTACGAGCCTGGATTTGCCTGGGATATTGAGCTCATCAGTATTGCTGACGCCCTTGACTATCGAGTGGTTGAGGTACCAGTGATGTGGGAAGACCGACCGGGGTCGACAGTGTCACCTGTAGAGACCACAGTTCGTCTCGCACGTAGTCTCATTACATCCCGACATCGCTCCCGTGTCCTGCAGGATGAGCCTATCCATAGCCTGATAAATCGTGTTTGGTCGCACCCGAGAGCTCTCGTAGAAAAAGAACATATCGCCAGTGGATATGACGCCGATGAACAATGAGCGACGATACAAGCATCACCGGTCAACTGGCGCACGGCGGGCGAATCGGCCGATTCGTCTCCATCGGGGCCGTTGGCTTCTGTTTCGATGTGGCCACCGCGACGGCACTTTCAGAGCTCGGTATATTTCCCGAACTCGCGGCTCTCATCGGTATTGAGGTCGCCGTTGTCGTCATGTTTCTCCTGAACGATAATATAACTTTTGCTACAGAAGGATTGGCTGGCATCGCCCCGACTCTCCGTCGCCTACTGAAGTCCAACTTCGTTCGTATGGGAGGTATTACAGTCCAACTTCTCGTCTTCTCGGGGTTTTACCGTGGTATTGACGTGACATTCATGCTCGCTAGTGTTGATGCATGGTTCATAGTCTCGAAGGCCGCAGGTATCGGTGTCGGTATGGTTGTGAACTACGTCGCAGAGAGTCTTTTTACTTGGCGCATCACAAAAACCGGCAACTGAAACCCACACCTCAACATACCGCATCTGACAGGTATTCAAAGTCAAACCTGTCTTAGTCACGTAACGACTCGTACTATCTATTATCCAATATGAACAAGTGAGATTCGTATATTATACTAACACCATCATTACAAGCCAGACAACGGCTTTAATACCCAAGATTAAATTCGTCTGTATATAATGTTCCGAGAGCTTGAGGAAGTGTTCGCTAAGTGGGGTGCAGGTCTTTTGATATTAGGCATTCTCCTGTCGATCCTCTACGTATTCACAGAGATGCTACAGGGGATTATTCTAGGGGAGTCACTTTATTTGCTCTTTGCTCTTGGCGGAGTGCTATTCGCTACAAGCTTCAGTCTGTTTCGTGGTCACTCAAATGGGCTTGAAATGCGTGTGCACAAACTCGCCAGCAAAGACCTGTCTGTAAGCCTAAAAAAAACGCTCATGACGATTACGTGGGCGCTGCTTATTTCACTGCCATTCGGTGTTTTGGGTTTGAAACTCACCGGCATAGCCGATGGAACAAATTTCTATGACTTCGGAGCATATTATAATGCTGCCGAACGACTAATTAATGGTTATCCTCTCTACGACTGGACCACCGAATATTCTGGAGTCACTTCCCTCCCAAACTCACCTGACCGCTACCTGTACTCTCCCCTTATTTCATTCTTGTTTGTTCCATTTGCCTTTCTACCATTTAATACAGCTGCGCTCGCTTGGTCGGTAGTCTCAATCACGGTATATCTCGCTGGCATCACCGTGTTAGTCAACACACTCACAGACTCACTTTCTCGGCAGAAGTGGATGATGATTTACACCGCCTCCTTGGGATTTGGTCCATTTGTAATCACGTTTATTTCCGGACAGGTAACTGGCATCCTCACTGGTATCCTGTGTTGTGCAGGTGCTGGATATCACAAACAAGAACGTGAAAATATATCGTCAAGCATCTTAACAACGATTGCTGCCTTTTTCAAGATGTACTATGCACCTGCTGGTGCTCCTCTCCTCCGAAATTATCGCCGTCTTTTGACTGCCGCTGTAACCGGTCTAACCATAATCCTCACAGGTGTGTTCATCTTTGATGTCCAGACAACTATTGAATATATTAATGTCCTCGCAGGGGGGAAAGGATGGGGGTCTGCTATTGACCCCCCAATCAGATGGAATATCAACGACTTCCACCCTTTCTACTATCTAGATGTTATCGGGTATATTGTCCGTGCCTTGCTCCTCGCAACAATTGCTACGGTTGCGTATCGGAGTCGTAATTACGAGTTTGAATACGTTGACCTCTATATATACTCATTTGGTATACTTGGGGTGGTGCTTGGAGCTCCCGTATTTGCTACCAGCGGTCTCACAGTTACAACACCGGTTATCCTGTTTCTCTTGGTAACAACAGTTCACGACCGACCGGGAGTATTTGTCAGCACGCTTGGCGCTACAATTCTAATTCACGCTCACCCATATACAAACGAATTTTTATCAAGCATTCTATTACCAGTAATTGGGGCAGAGACGCTTGCGAGCCTGATTGTTCCAGTTATACAACCTGCGGTTTGGGGAGTCTTTATGTTATTTGTTTGCGTGACTTACGAATATACTCTACAACTATCGGACACAACTTAACGCACGAATGCTTGCTTCCCAGTCTCAATTCATATTAACGATGTAATCAAGAGCCAGTCATCTCTTGAAGAATCAAGCGGCAAGATATTTGTGAAGGTACTATGTATCGCTCTGCATTATAACCGTAAGTGTCTGAATACCGGAGTGTGTCAGTAGTGTCACGACAGTTTTCGAGAGACACCTATCCACTCTCGATATCCACTATCCTCAGACCCAATCAGCCAATACCTGTGACAGTTGTGACCCCCACCGGTACTCTGGTGGATGCCGTCTCGTCCGAGGTTTATTGTGTACCGAGTAGACCACTAATCAGTAAAGGGGTGTGGTCGGACAATCAGTAGGTGCGTGTCTTCCTCCGCCAAGGATGTACCCCCAACTTCGACAAGGGGTACACTCGGTCTTGGGTCAGGGGGCCAAACTCATGGAATCGACGTTGTCGGTCACACCATCGATGCGGGTGTTTATAAGCCAAGGACACATACAATCGCAGTACGGAGACAGAGAAACCCGCTATACGGAGGAACGACGGGTTGTTGCTGGAAGTGGAAGACCACTTCAGGAGAAGGCTTGCGGAGCCAGGGACCGGAGTTCAAATCTCCGTCAGGACGCTCACTTTGCGGCTGCCTCACTTCGTTCGGCAGCCGCGGCGTTCGGTCCTGACGTGCCTCACGCTCGCTTCGCTCGCGTGAGACTCCGTCAGAACGTTTTCGGACACACGCACGGCTCGCGGTGCTCGCCGTTTGGTGTGTCCGAAAACGTCGCGGAGATTTGAGCAGGAAAGTCGCAGCGGCCGAGCGAAGCGAGACCTTCGGTCTCGCAGGCAGCCGGCGCGAAGCGCCGGCGACGAAGCGAGGCCGACGGTCTTTCCGAGTTCAAATCTCCGTCAGGACGCTCACTTTGCGGCTGTCTCACCTCGTTCGGCAGCCGCGGCGTTCGGTCCTGACGTGCCTCACGCTCGCCCGTTCGGGGCTCCGCCGCTCGGTCGCCGAGCCCCAACGTTGAAGAAACCGGACGAGGTGCAACGCGACATGGAGCGCACGCGGCGAGCGATTCTCGGGACGCTCGGAACGAGTGTGCTCGGGGTACTCGGCGGCTGTTCTCTCAGAGAGAGGTTCGGAGACCCACAGACGGTGACCATCGAGGTCGGCGGCGACTTCGACGCCGAACGAACGATCGAACTCGAAGTGCTCCCGGCCGCGGTGGAGTCGGGACTCTCGGAGAACGTAGTGTTCCAGCAGACCATCTCCGTCGGCCCGTCCGGTCCGGAGGAGGCCCTGTCGGTGATCGAGGACGCCTTCGAGTCCGCACGGGCGCTGATTCGCGTGCACGTCTTGGGACTCGGCCTCATCGGTGAGTACACGTTCGTCCCGGACTGTCCGCCGGGCGCCACCTACGGCGAGGTGCTCTACGTCACTCTGCAGTCGGTCTTCGACGTGACCTTCCGACAGAACCGGTGTCAGTGAGGCGGGAGCCGCGCTCGCGACGACGCCGACCGTGGCCCGCGTCGCCGATCAGTCGTGCGGGTGGAACCGGTTCATCGCCTTCCTGACGGCGTCCGTGTCGCCGATAAAGGTGACGTGGTCGCCGTACTCCAGCACGCTGTCCGCCGACGGCACGTGGTTCTCGCCGTTGCGGCTGACGACGGCGACGAACGTCCCGTCGGGGATCTGCGCGTTGAGGTCGCGGATGCTCTTGCCGGTGAGATCCTCCGAGGTCACCTCGACCTCCTGCACGTCGTGGCTGTCTCCGAGCTCGCTCATCCAGTGGGTGATCGCCGGCCGCTCGATCTCGTCGTCGATGGCCACCGCGGTCGCCGTCGGCGAGTCGATCGCCTTCACGCCGATACTGTCGAAGGCGTCGACGTTGTCCGGCTCGTTCACCCGCGAGTACACCGATTCCACGTCGAACTTCGTGATCGCCAGCTGGCACGCGAGGAGGTTGATGTCGTCGTCACCGGTCACTGTGATCACCCGCTTGGCGTCCTCGATCCCGGCGCCGCGCAGCGTCTCCGTGTCGCTGCCGTCGCCCTCGTACACGGTGAACCCGTCCGAGCGCGCTCCTTCGGCCTCTTCGTCGTCTATCTCGACGATGACGACGTACTCTCCCCGCCGCTCCAGCCGTGTGGCGAGCGCCCGGCCGACCCGACCGCCGCCGATGATTATCGTGCGCATTGGTGACACTCCGAGGAAGTCGCCGATCTGCCGCGCGAGCCCGGCCTCGATCGCGACCGTCGCGAAGATGACGGCGAACACCGTCCCGACCAGCAGCTGGCCCTGCGCCACGTTCCCCGCGAGCTCCAGCTCGATGGCGAACAGGGTGGCCACGCTCGCCGGGATGATCCCGCGCGGACCGACACCGGCGATGAACAGCCGCTCCGGCCACGTGAACCGCTCGACGCCGGCGGTGGCGATGATCGCCCCGAGCGGTCGGAGCACGAGCATGATCACGAGCACGAGCCCGACGGCTCCGACGCCGAGCGCCGCGATCGCTTGGACGTCGATCAGCGCGGCCAGCGAGATGAACACGAACGAGAGGACGACGAGCGTCGTGTTCTCCGCGAACCGCTCTATCTCCTCTCTGTGAGCGATGTCGAGGTTGCCGAGGAGGATCCCGCTCGTCGCCGCCGCCGCGATCCCCGCCTCGGCGGCGACGGCCTCGGCGGCCGCGAACGCCCCGACCGCCGCCGCCAACACGAGGAACTGCGACGCCTGCACGTCGCGGTCGGGGACGAACTCGCTGTCCAGCAGCAAGTAGATGATCGCCGTCGCGAGCACTCCGGCGGCCACGCCGACGCCGAGCCGCTCGACGAACGAGAAGAGGGTCGCCGGAACGCCGAGGTCGTCGAGCAGCAGCGTCTCGAAGATCACCACGGCGACGATCGCGGCCGTCACGTCGTTGACGATCCCCTCGGTCTCTAACGCCGTCGCGACGTGGTCCCTGACGCGGACGACGTTGAGTATCGGCGTGATCACGGTCGGCCCCGTCGCCACGAGCAGCGCCCCGATGAGCAGCGCGATCTCCCAGTCGGCGCCTTCGAAGAACCGAACCGCGGCCGCCGTTCCGAGGAACATCACGAGCGCGCTGACCGTCACGAGCCGGAGCGACACCGTGGACGCGCCGCGGATACGCTCGATCCGCAGGGCGAACGCGCCCTCGAAGACGATGATCGCGACGCTGATCCCGACGATGATCTCCAACCCGTTCCCGAACGTCTCGAGGGTCACGAGCCCCAACACCTCCGGCCCCAGCACCACCCCGATGAGGAGGTAGAAAATGACGCTCGGCACCTTCAGTCGGTGGGCGACCAGTTGGACGACGAGCCCCGACACAAGAATCGCCGCGATGACCGGCAACAGGCTGGACACGTCTACCACGTGTACGGTCGCCGGCATCCTTAGTGTATTGGTGATCCGAGGCGGAATCGTCCGCCGATGTCATCCCATTTATTATACTCAATAGTCATATTTCACCGGCGTCGAATCACGCCATTGATCCCCACACTCGGGCAACTATTAATTCGGTTCCCCCTCTGCGTGAGTACACGTCCGAGCGGATCTCCCGCCGGGCGCCCCCACCATGACCGTCCGCGACCCCATTCCGACGTTCGCCCCCCTTCGGAGCGTCGGGAAGCGGGTCCGCGGGTCGGTCGTCGCTCGTCTCGACGCCGTCGCCGCGTGACCCCGACGCGGGGACGGTCGGCCCCCGCCCGTCGAGGCGCGTGCCGTCTTCTTTCCCCGTCCCCCGACGCTCTGGTCGTTTCGACCGTTAGACCCGGTAGCTCAAGCGGCAGAGCCTCGGGGTGAGGAATCGACTCCCTCCCGGGTCCGTATGGCAGCCCCACCCTGCCACCGCGCGACCGACGTCGCGCTCCGGGTGGCGGTCCCCCGCGACGCCGCGGGCGACCTCCACGCCGGCGTCCGATCGAAGCTCGAGGGTCGCGACGGCGTCGACGTCGAACGCGTCGACGTGGTCGACCTCCGCCCCCGCCTCAACGACCTCACGGTCGACGTCGACGCCTCGGTCCGGCTCGCGCCGGACGTCGGGGTCGCCGACCTCACCGACGTCGTCGGGGTCTCGGAGGCCCGCTCGCGAGAGCGAGCGGCGACCGACCGCGACCGATGACCGGTCCGCGGGCGACGACCTCCCGCGGGCGACGACCGCTCCCGGACGCCGACCGGACCGCGACGCACTCGACACGGTCCCCGACCGACGCACAGCACCAGACCGCGGCGCGAGGCCCTCGCGCCACCCGCCCCCATCCAACCATGAGACGAGACCGATCCCGCTCCAGACGCACCGTACACCCCGACCAGTACGCGGGTCCCGACCCGTCAGCCCCCCTGCCCTCGCCGCGCGTGATGGCCGCCTTCGCGGCGCTGCCCGTCGCGGTCGTCGCGGTCGCCTCCTTCCCGGTCGCGACCGCGGTCGCGTCGGCCCTCTTCGTCGGCGTCGTCGCCGGCGCGGT
>NZ_NHPF01000134.1:0-65112 GCF_002252925.1 Halorubrum sp. Ea8 | reverse complement strand
CCAGTATCAAATAGATTCACCGACAGCCGCAACAGCACTCGCCAGACGCGCATCTTCAGCGCTTGTTTCCGAGCACAAACCGTGGTGAAGTCCGGCAACTCCTCGACCGACAGCCCGAGTTTCTCCACGATATCAGGCATTTCACGGAGGATATCGAGGAGTCGGCGGTACGGAAGGTCGAGGTATTCGCGAAGTCCGTGGAGAGTGATGATCACCCAGTCTGCGTAGCCACCTTCCCCTTTCTTGACAGGCTGATTTCCGTCACTCCCGACAGATTTTTGAGACAAAGCCACACATCGGTCGGTGAAGCGGGCGAGTTTCGAAGGCACATCGAACTCTGCTCGCTTCACTTCCTCGAAATCACGCCGTTCAGGCAATATTCTTAGCGTCTAAACACAGCCTGCGCCCTCTATCGGCACGAGCGGTATCAACTCCCCAGTCGCTGTCAGTAGCTACATGACCGATAGGGAGAATACATTCAGCACTGAGACTGCGTTACTTTCTTCGTTTGATCCCCGGACCAACCGTTAGTAGGTGCCTACGGACGCATCTGTATGACTAGCTAAAGCATCTGTTTGTTTCTGGATATTCTATTTATACTCTACCGTCAAAACCACATGTGTGAACAGGAGAACGTATCTGTCTGTAACGAATGTGACCGTGGCGTCTGTCCTCGGAGGCTGTTCGGCAGTGACGGGAGGTTCTGGTGATGTCCGCGTCGATGACACGACACAGCGAGAACAGACGTACGAATTAGACCTACAGAAGGGTGATACAGTGAAAATCATCGTTGGAACACAGAAAGGGTCTGGTGGAGAAGTTACTCTCTCTCATGACTCGCAAGACGTTCTCTCAGAGGCGTTCGAAACGGAGCAGACGTTTGAGCGTACAATCACGGTTACCGGTGTTCACGAACTCTCAGTGAAACCGTCCGAGTCTACTGTGATAAGTATCAAAGCTATCGTTAATCCGTAGCGGTGGATGACAGTCGATCCCCTGTACTGACCCATTCGGGCTACCGTTCTCTGGAGGGGGTTCCGTGTAAAATACGCGCGTTGTATGTAGCAGTGACGTTTCGAACTACTCGGCGCTTGTCAGTGCTAGCGTGACCGATACAGAGGATCTAATCAGCACGGGGACTGCGTTATTTTCCCCCATTTGAATTCTAAATTAGGCATAGATTGCGCTTGCGAACTGGTCAGTCGTTTACCAGTTCAGAAAAGTTATCACAAACACCACTCGAACTAGTTTTGATGCCCTCCAGAACAGATGAACTACTTACATCGATTCGGTATCTGCTCTTCATAATTGTATTTTTGCTCGGGCTTGGAGTCGCGGCACTTGGTGATCTCGCTGTTGCGGTACGTGGTTACACGACAGGGATATCGACTGCTGCTCGCTCGATCGGGGGCGTAGTCGTACTTACAGAACTTGGGCTTCTCTTTTATACAGTGCTTCGACCGAACGGGAGTCAAGACTCAGCGAACTAAGTTTATCGAGTGATTCGTGATTTCCCTGTACTGACCGATCCGGCCTGATCATACTGAGGGGGACTAGTACAAGACTCCCGCCCTGTATTCAGCACAGCCACAGAAATCAGTCACTGATCGGGGGTTCAACAAGCCCCGTTACCCGGACCGCCCGAGCGTCCGCAGGTCCTCCGTCTCGACGCAGTCGGGGACGGCGTCGAGCGCCGTCTCTGGCCAGCCGTCGTGACCGAGCGTGATCGCGGTCTCCGGGTTCGCCGACGCCAGGGCGGCGACGCCCTCGGCCGCGGCGACCTGCGCCGCGTCGTCGAGTCGCTCCGGGACCTCGGCAGTGAGCGGGTACGTCTCCGAGAGCGCCCGCGGGAAGGGACCGAACGGGGGTTTCACGCGCCACACGGCGTCGTAGTCGTGCGTGGAGGGCGCGTTCGACTCCGTGAGCAGCAGGCGGTCGGGGACCTCCAGCCTGGCGAGCCGGTCGCGGTGCCGGCGGATCTCGGGGCGCCGGGCCGATTCGTGGGAGGTGTAGAAGAACGCGTCCTTCGAGACCGGATCGGCGCGCTCCAGCTCGTCGGCGTGGTCCAGCAGCGCCCGGTAGCCGTCGAGCATCGCGGGGTGACCGCGGGCCCGGCGGTCGACCAGTTCGAGGAGGTTCCCCGACCGGATCGCCGCCTTCACGCGGCGGAGCTCCTCGAAGGTGACGTGGAGGTTGTGCTCGGCCAGCAGCTGCTCGGCGGACGCGTCGGCGTCGGTGTCGCCGTTTCCGCCCCCGGCGCTCCCGTCCATCTCCCGGAGCTCCGCGGGCGTGTGCTCGGCGCAGACCGGACACGAGCAGGGGAAGTACTCCATCTCCTCCAGGTGCTCGGTCCCGGAGACGGTCAGGTAGCGCCCGTCGCGCGCCATCAGCGCGTAGGCGGCCGAGTCGAACAGGTCGCAGCCGGCGGCGACCGCCAGCGCGAGCATCATCGGGTGGCCCGCGCCGAACAGGTGGACGGGCGCGTCCGGGTCGAGCCCGCGCTTCGCGGCGCGGACCGCCTCGACGACGTCGGTGTAGCGGTAGGCGTTGAGGAGCGGCACCATCGCGCCGACCGGGAACACGTCGAGGTCGGTGTCGGTCGCGCGCCGGCCCGCCGCCTCTCGGAGGTCCGGGAACGTCGACCCCTGTACGGGCGCGTTGACGAGCATCTCGCCCGTCTCCGCCGCCTCGGCGTCGGCGAGCGCCTCCTCGGTGGTCGCCAGCTCGCGCTCGGCGCGCTCGCGGTCGACGTCCGGCGGCGTCGGCACGTCGACGGGGGTCGCCACGTCGCTCCCGATCCGCCGCTGGAACTCGATTATCTCCTCGGTGGTCACGTCGATGTCGCCGTACTCGGCGAGCTGGAAGGAGCCGGAGTCGGTCATGATCGCGCCGTCGAACCCGAGGAAGTCGTGGAGCCCCTCGTCCAGCACGCGGTCGCGAATCCGGTCCGTGCTCCGGATGATGTAGGAGTTGGTGATCAGCATCTCCGCGCCGAACTCCTCGCGGAGTCGGGACGGCTCGACAGTGAGCACGTTGGGGTTGACGACCGGCAGCAGCGCCGGCGTCTCGACCGTGACCCCGGCGCGGGGGACCTCCAGCCGGCCGATCCGCCCGGCGGCGTCGTGGTCCCGGATCTCGAAGTGATCGCGCATACCCGGAGTGCGCGGACGCGGGCGGTAAGGGTTGCGTTCGGGAGGCGACGGGACGGAGCCCTCGCCCCTCCGGTCGGACTCCTCAGAGTCCCGTCGGGTGACTCACGTACTCGGTCCCCAGCCCCCACTCCGCCGACAGCGACCGGAGGGACCGCACCCCGAACGTCTCCGTCGCGTAGTGGCCTGCGAGGAACACCGTGACGCCGGCCTCTCGCGCCTCGTGGTACGCCTTCCCCTTCCCCTCGCCCGTGATCAGTGCGTCGGCGCCCGCCTCGACGGCCTCGTCGAGCCAGTCGACGCCGGACCCGGTGACGACGGCGACCCGGTCGATCTCGTCCGGGCCGAAATCGAGCACGCGCGTCGGCGACGCCTCGCCGTCGGGCTGGCCCTCGAAGTCGTCAAGCGCCTCCCGGATCGACGCCGCGGACCGCGGCGCGTCGAGCTCGCCGACCGTCCCGATCGTGACCGGTCCGATCTCGCCGAACGGCTCCCGGTCCCCGACCCCGATCGCGCCCGCGACGCCGGCCGCGTTACCGAGGTCCTGATGGCCGTCCAGTGGGAGATGTGAGACGTACAGCGCGAGGTCGTTCTCGACCAGCGCCGCGATCCGGTCGTACGCGGTCCCCGTGACGCGGTCGATGCCCCCCCACGAGATCCCGTGGTGGACGACGAGGACGTCGGCGCCCGCGTCGGCCGCGGCCTCGATCGTCGCCTCGGCGGCGTCGACCGCGAACGCGACGCGCTCCACCTCGGCGTCGTCCGGACCGACCTGTACCCCGTTCGCGCTGGCGTCGACGTCGGCGTACGCCGCCGTGTCGAGTTCGTCGTCGAGCCGTCGCGCGTACTCGGAGAGTTTCATGACGATCCGTGGATCGGCCGGGGAATAAAGAGCGACGGTCCGTCCGGGTCGGCTCCGATCGCAGCCGGACCGAGAACGTCTCTCAGGCATATAAACGTCTCATGCGGTGGCGCGCGCCTCCGAGCGCCCGGAGGGCGCGACGGAGCGCGCGCGAGGGAGTCGGACGTCCGGAGCGAAGCGGAGGGCGTCCGACGAGGCTGGGGAGGCGTGAGGCTGCGGTGCTGTGCGGGGCGGGATTCAAATGGGCAGCCACGAGGACGAAGCACGACGACGCAAGCACTGCAGGAAGCGAACGAAGTGAGCGACCGAAGCGCGTGGTTCGAGACGCCGGAGGCGTCTCGTCATCGCCGGAAATCAGAGATTTCCGGCTAGCAGTCAGAACGCAGAGCGTTCTGACGACATCACGAAAGGCGCTCCGCGCCTTTCGAACGACAGCGAGTCGCGCGAGTAGCGAGGGCGACCGAAGGGAGCGCTTAACTGACGAGCGGCCGGTAGGCCGCGAGCTCCTCGCGGCTGGGGCTTTGGAGGTGTCCACCACTGATCCGCAGTCACTCGTTTATACGCGAGCGGCTGGGGCTTTGGAAGTGTTCACCGTCGATCCGAAATCGGCCATTTATAAATGAACAACAGTGCCTCGGGGCAAACAGCACCCGAAACCGACCGAAATCACACTGAAACCGATCTAATCGTCCAGTTCCTCGGCGATCGACTCCGGCGGGCCGTCGATCTCCGGACCGCTCTCCTCCGCCGACGTCCCGCCCGGGACCTCGGGCGGGGCGTCGAACTCGGGATCGAACAGCCGGAGGGCGGTCCGGATCGTCTCCCAGTCGTCCTCGCCCGCGGCGTCGCGCAGCGAGCTGGTCGGGGCCGCGAGCAGCTGGCCGACCAGCGCGTCCGCCATGTCCGAGACGGTCTCGCGCTGCTCGTCGGTCAGATCGCCCTGCGCCTCCAGCTTCGAGAGCGCGCGGTCGACCTCGCGGGCCTTGACGCGGTCGGCGCCCGCGTACATCGCGGAGATGGCGTCGTCCGCGCGCTTGCGCTTGTACGCCCGCAGGATTCGGTCGAGCTCCTCGTCGATGATCGCCTCGACCTCGCGCGCCTCCGCCTCGCGGCTCTCGCGAGTCCGGCGCGTCACGTCCTCTAACGCGTCGATGTCGTACAGCGTGAGCTCGTCGCGGTCGGCGACCGCCGGGTCGACGTCGCGGGGCTGCGCGATGTCGATGCAGACGAGCCGCCCCGCGTCCGCGACGTGTTCCGGCTCGATCACCGGTTCCGGGCTCCCGGTCGCCGAGATCACGAGGTCGGCCCCGTGCACGACCGCCGGGAGGTCGGCGAGCGAGACGGCCTCCGAGGGCGTGTCGACCTCGCCGGCGACGAACTCCGCGTTCGGCACCGTCCGGTTCGCGACGACGATCTCCGAGACGGCCGTGTCGTCGAGCGTCCGGGCCGCGAGCGTCCCCATCTCGCCGGCGCCGACGATGACGGCCGAACCGTCGGTGAGGTCGATCTCGGTCGCGGCCAGCCGGACCGCGGCCGACCCGAGCGAGACGACCCCCTCGTTGATCGACGTCTCGTTCCGCGCGCGCTCCCCGACGTGGAGCGCCTTCGTCACCGCGTCCTTCAGGACGGGGCCGATGCCGCCCGCGGACTTCGACTCCTCGTACGCCTCCCGGAGCTGGCCGATGATCTGGTCCTCGCCGAGTACGAGCGACTCCAGCCCGGAGGCGACGCGCATCAGGTGTTCCAAGCTCTCCTCGTGGTCGAGTCGGCGGACCGCGCCGCCGCGGACCTCGGGGGCGAACGACGCCAGCGCGTCGGTCCCGTCGACGGTCCGGTCGGTGACGACGAACGCCTCCGAGCGGTTGCACGTCTGGAGGGCGAACGCCTCCTCGACGCCGTCGCGCGCGAGCAGGTCCGAGACGGTCGCACGGACGCCGTCGCCGCCGGCCGACTCGATCTCGTCGACCGTCGCGCGGGAGTGAGCGACGCTCACGCCGGCGATTGCTCCCGTCTCTTTCATTCCTTGAGTACCTCCTCGATCACGGAATACGCCTCTTGACGACCGTTGGATCTCCCCTTTTGTAAACCCTTCCAAACCCCCTCGGATCGCACGACGCGACGGATCGCCTCCCGGCGCGCCTCGGGCGCTATCTCCCGCTCTCTGAGCTCCGCGCGGAGCTCGCCGGAGAGCTCCGCCATCGCGCCGGCGCCGTCGATCTCGGCCTCGACGCGCTCGCGGAGCGCCTTCGCGAGCGCCGGGCTCGCGCCCCCGGTCGAGAGTGCGACCCGGACCGGCTCGTCCTCGACGGTCGCCGGGACCACCACGCTCCGGGCGTCGCGCGTGCCCGATCGGTCCGCGGCCGACACGTCCGTTCGGTTGACGAGCAGGCCGGCGTCGAGCGCGGCGGCCTCCGCCGCGGCGTTGACGGCGGCGACGTCCGTGGCGGCGACCACGAGCGCGGGGTCGACGCGCGCGACCCAACCGCAGACCGCGTCGGCGTCCGGGGCGGCGCGGACCAGCTCCACTCCCGCTCCGCTCGCTCCGCCTCCGTCCCGCGCCCGCTCGACGAGCCGCTCGTCGAACCCGGGGCTCACGACGACGACGCGGGCCTCGTCGGCGAACCGCGACGCCTTTCGCGCGCCGACGCTCCCCCCGCCGAACACGAGCACCGACTCCCCGGCGAAGTCGTGGTACAACGGGATCACGTCGGACGCCCCCGAACCGCGGTGCGACGGATCACGTCGTGTTGCTGTCGGCGCGGTCGGCGATGCGGATCCCCGTCTTCTTCAGAATTCGCGTCGAGAACAGCGTGTCCCAGTCGTCGGCGCCGACGTCCCAGTGCTCGTCCATCAGCTCTTTCACCTCCGCGATGCGGCGCTCGCTCTCCGCCTCCGTCCGCCCGTGCGTCATCGCGAAGAAGTTGTACTCCCAGACGCCGGCGTGCCGAGGGCGCTCGTAGCAGTGCGTGACGAAGTCGAGCGAGGCGACCGCGGGGCCGACCTCGTCGAGGACATCCTCGGGCACGTCCCAGACCGTCATTCCGTTCTCCGTGTACCCGAGCGCGTAGTGGTTCGGGATGACGCCGACGCGGCGCACCTTCCCCTCCGCCTCGAACTGTTTGATCGTCTCGATCACCCAGTCGACGTCGGCGTCGAGCGCGGCCGCCACGTCGGCGTACGGCGTCTCCGTGATCGGGAGCCCGCCCTGGATCTCGACGACGAGGTCGCGCTCGTCGGGCGTGAGCGCCCCCCGGTCGCTCGGCGTGACAGCCGGACCGAGGTCGGACAGGTCGACGTCGCCGTCGGGGACCGGACCGTCGACGAGGAACTTCGCGCCGACGTGGAACTCCCGGAGCTTCGGCAGGTTGTACGTCTCTTGGCCCGTCGCCGCCTCGATCTCGGCGAGCACCTCCTCGACCCGGTCGTTCCCGTCCTTGTCGGGGTCCGGGTGGTCGGCGACGCTCACCACGAACCACATGTTGAGGTGCGGGTGCTCGCGCTCGTAGTTGTGCGCCACTGCGGTGAACTCGTTGACCGTCTCCGCGATCTCCTCGTAGCGGTCCTCGGGCGCGTGCATCGCGACGAGCGACGCCGCCCCGCCGATCTCCTCGGCGTTGACGAGCGCGCCGAACCGCGAGAGGATGCCCTCCGCGTCGAGTTCGCGAACGCGCTCGCACAGTTCGGCCCCGGTCACGTCGACGCCGTGTTCGCGAAGCGCCGCCGCGGCCGGCTCGAAGGGCCGTTCGGTCGCCGGGAATCCGCCCTGAAAGGCGTTGATGATCCCGCGGTCGAGCGCCGTCAGATCCGCGTCGACCTCTCTCATGCCTCCAGATCGGGTCCGAGCGAGAATAAGCGATCCGACCCGCGGGCGAGGTCTGCGATCAGGGTCACCGTCCCGGTCCGCGCCACCGACGCCGCCTTCAGCCGTCGAGGTCGCGCGCGATGTCCGCGAGCGACGACGGCGGCCCGCGAGTCGCCTCGTACACGGTCCGCTCGCCGGGGACTCGGAGCCCGTACAGCTCCCCCGGCACGACGACGTCGAGGACGACGCTGTCTCCCGGCTCTCGGCCGTTCGCGGCGAGCCACGCGACCAGGCGGTTCTCCCCCTCCCCCGCCTCCCGCGCGAGCCGTCTGTTGTCGAACGCGCCGCGGATCAGCCGCCCGGCGCTGTCGGCGGTCACCGGGGCGTGGTACTCCTCGCGATCGATCGCGATCCGGATCACGTCGCCGGCGGCCATCGACAGCGACTCGCAAGTCCCCGACTCGACGCGGCCGGAGAGCTCGTCGTCTTCGGGGATCCGAACGCAGGGGCGGCGAGTGCCGCCGCTCCGGGCGAGCGAGACGCGAATCGAGGCGACGCCCTCGTCGTCGGAGGGAACGCGGGGCATCGGAAACGGGCCCTTACTCCTCGTCGGCGTCGTCGGCGTCGCCCTCGCCGAGCGCTGCGGCGACGTCGTCGCCCTCGACGACCGAGACGTTGATCTGCGCGACGTCGTCGTCGACCTCGCGGCCGCGGACGGTGATGCGCTTGCGCTCGCCTTCGCGGGACGGCTTGAAGCCCACGCCGCCCTCTAAGAGGAGCTCCTTCAGGCGAGTGCCCGAGACGTCCTCGCGCATCGGTCGACCGGTCTCGTCGGAGCCGCCGGTGATCTCGATCGTGTGCTCGGAGAGTCCGACGGCGTCGCCGCCGATCTCGTCGCCGATTTCGCGACCGAGGAACCGGTTGGCGTCCTGTCCGTCGACCTCTCGCTGGAACGTCTCGCCGCTCTCGGGGTCGGCGATGACGACTTTGAATTCGGCCATGGGCGAACGGAGACCCCCGCGAATAAAAAGCACGTCGAAACCGGGATCCGGCCCCGATCGGTCCGCGGATCCGGTTCGGCGGCGGGATTTCCCCGTCGGTCCCGGCCCGCCGCCCGGCATCCCTCCGCTCACCGCCCGGCGCCGATCCGCTCGACCCGCCGCGACCCGTCGCCCCACGGACCCTCGACGAACGCGTCCTCCAGCGCCCGAGCGACGCGCTCCGGTTCGCTCGGGCCGCCGGCCGCCGCGACGCTACCGACCGTCTCGGGATCGAACGGCACGCCGATGGCGTCGTAGACGGCGTCGCTGACGCCGGCGATCGCCCGGGCGTCGGCCGGCGTGACGACGACGCACCCGGCGACCAGCGCCGCGTCGGCGCGGACGCGCTGGGCGATTCCCGACACCTTCCCGCCGCCGGCCACGCGAACCGAGTGGTCGCCCGGGCAGAACGACGCCGGCGGCTCGCCGGCGACGACGTCGGCGCCCAGCTCTCGGAGCGCCCCGACCACCGCCTCGACCGTGCGGTCGTACCGCTCCGTGATCGAGCCGCGTGCCCCGCTTCCCGTCGGGTCGCCCTCGCCCAACGGGATCGCGTGGGCGAACGCCAGCGTGTCTCCGGCGTACGCAACGGCCCGACCGCCGACGTCGCGCTCCACCGGGCGGAATCCCCGTTCCGCGGCGATCCGTTCGGCCCTATCGAACGCCTCCGCGCGGGCGTCGCGGCGACCGAAGGCGATCTGTCGGGCCGGGGCCCACACGCGGAGCCCGGGCGTCCCGTCACCCGCGTCGGTGAGCAACGCCGCCGTCCGCTCACGGTCCGCGTCGGGGTCGTCGACAGCTCCCCTGAGCACGCGCATACCGGTCTGCAGGGCGGCGGCGGACAAGCCGGTTTCGGCCGGTCGCGGCCGCCGTCCGCGAACGGCGGCTCGCCGAGGGCGGGGCTCCGGCGTATGACACAAACGTTTTGCCGGCCCTCTTATTGGGTCACGTATCGATGAGCGACCTCGGCGCGCTGCCGGTACGAGCCTATCTCGCGGCCTGCCTGCTCGCCGCGATCATCGGGCTCTGGCTCGGCGGGGTCGCGTGGCGAGAGCGCGACCAACCGGGCGGGACCGAGGTCGCCCTCTACCTGCTGTGTGGCGGCGGGATATCGCTTCTGTACGCGGTCAGGGTCGCGAGCGCGAGCGAGCTGGTAATGGTCGTGACGCTCAACCTCGCGACGCCGCTCGTCGCCGCGATCCCCGGGATCTGGACGGCGTTCACGCTCGCGTTCGCCGGCCACGACCAGTGGCGGACGGAACACCGCATCGTCGCGCTGGCGACGCCCCCCTTCGTCTGGGTGCTGCTCGCGTGGTCGAGCGCCACGCACGGGCTCTCCCGTCGCTCGCTCGCCGCGGTCGCGGAGGGGCCGTTCACGCTGCTCTCGTTCGAGCTCGGCCTCGCCGACGTCGGCTTCGTTCTGTACGCGTACGCGCTCTGCGTCATCGGCGTCCTCGTCGTCACGGACCTCTACCAGCGGACCGGGAACCGGTACCGGCTCCAGACGTTCGTGATCCTGCTCGGGACGCTGTTCCCGTTCCTCGCCGGGATCGCCACCGTCGTCGACTTGGGTAGCTACGCGAACCTCGCGTGGTTCCCGTCGTCGCTCGTCGTCCACGGCGTCTTCCTGTACGGAACGGTGTTCTGGCTCGGGACGCTCGACGCCGCGGTCGTCGCCCGCGACACCGCCGTCGAGGTGATGCAGGACCCGGTGATCGTGGCCGGGTCCGACGGTCGGATCCGCGACCTCAACCCGGCCGCCGAGGAGCTGCTCCCGCCGGACGCGGTCGGGTCGTCGCTCTCGGCGGTGTTCCCGCGGCTGGAGATCGGCGTCGAACACCCGATCGCCATCGACGGGCGGCAGTTCGACATCCAGGAGGACCCGATAACGGACCCCCGCGGGACGGACCGCGGTCACGTGTTCCTGCTCCGTGACGTGACGGAGCGGGAGCGTCGCCAGACCGAACTGGAGCACCGCGAGGCGGAGCTGGAACGGCAGAACGAGCGCCTGGAGGACTTCGCCGGCGTCGTCTCCCACGACCTCCGGAACCCGCTCGCCGCGGCGACCGCGGCGGTCGAGCTCGCGCGCCACGACGGCGGAGAGAACGACGACGCGCTCGACCGGGCGGCGAACGCCCACGAGCGCATGGACGACCTGATCGAGGGGCTCCTCTCGCTGGCGACCGCGGGGCGCTCCGTCGACTCCGCCGATCGGGTGTCCCTCGACGCGACCGTCCGGCGGGTCTGGTCGCGGCTCGAGACCGCGGACGCGACGCTCTCCGTCGAGGGGCCGGACCCGACCGTCCTCGCCGACGGCGATCGGCTCGAGCAGCTGCTCTCGAACCTGTTCCGCAACGCGATAGAACACGCCGGAGCGAACGTCTCGGTGCGGGTCGAGATCGAGCGGCGACCGGGCGGCGTCGCGCTCGCCGTCGCCGACGACGGCCCGGGAGTCCCCCCGGAACAGCGCTCCCAAGTGACCGAACGGGGCGTCTCGCTGGACGGCGGAACCGGGCTCGGGCTCGCGATCGTCGTCGACATCGCGGAGGCGCACGGCTGGGAGCTCTCCGTCGAGGAGTCTGAATCCGGCGGCGCCCGCTTCGTGATCGCCAGGATCGAACCCGCTGACGGGTGAGACGACGGCGCGGACGGGCGGGTCGACTCCGCGGTGTCGACCTCCGGCCCGGGCTACCGGCGTCGACGGCCACTTGTCGGTCGAGCCCCGCCCTCCGAACGACGATGTCCGTCACGCTGCCGCCAGACTCGCTCGACGGCTACCGTCGGTTCTCGCGGTTCAACTCGCCGTACCCGGCACACGACGACGGGAGCGCAGTCGATCTGTACCCCGAGGACGGTCGGGGAGTATCGCCCGTCTCGGGCGTCGTTCGCGAGACGCGTACCGTCGGCTGTCCGGACCGATCCTACGCCGCGAGCGAGGACCATCTGATCGTCGTCGACCTCGACGACGAGTGGTGTCGGCGGGCCGGCGCCGCGCCCGGGACCGCCGCTCGGATCCTCCACGTTGTCCCCGAGGTGTCCCCCGGCGACCGCGTCGATGTCGGCGACGACCTCGGGCCGACGACGCGCTCCGGGTTCTTCGGGCAGTGGGTCGACGACCACGTCCACCTCGGATTCCGAGCCCCCGGCGCGAGCGCGCTCAGGGCGAGCGGGTCGCTCCCGGTTGACGTCGACGTCGCGGTCGCCCCCATCCCGTGGGACGGGGAGGGCGTCGTGGTCGAACGCGGGCCGACGCACGTCATCCTCGACGCGCCGGTCCACCCCGATCCAGGCGAGTCGTTCGCGGCGCTCGCGAGCGACGAGCGGATCCCGCTGGACGGCGGACTGGCCCACTACGCCGGCGGCGGCGCGTTCGGCGCGGGCACGCCCGGCGGCGCGCTCGACGGTGGCACGCCCGGCGGCGACGCGGTCGAACACGGCGACCCGGCCGGACGCGGCGACGGGTTCGGCCGGTTCGAGGAGGGGGCGGCGGCGACGCTGTGGGGGACACGCGTCGGCGTCGCGGCGGGTCGCGGACTCGCGTGGGACCCCGTCGACGTGCTCGCGAACGGCGAGCGGGTCGTGGGGCTGTCGCTGTTCGCGGCGCGGGACGCGGGGTACGGCGCGAAGGTCGTCTGCCCGGACCGCGAGTTCGCGATCGGCGAGGCGGTGTCGCTCGACGTGGTCCCGAGCGACGACCCGATCCGGCTCGGAGTGGGGTGAGGTTCCGTCAGCGCGAGGGGAACGACGGCTGGCGAACGGCCGGCGCGTTCGGCGGTTCCCGCGGCGGTGCGCCGGACTCCCGTCTCGGCCGCCGCGGGCGAAGCGTCAGGTCACGGGGCGGGTGGCTCGGCATCGGACAAGAGCGGTCGGGCGGGCTCGGAGCGATCGGTCAGACCGCTGACCGGGCGGACCTCGAAACACCGGTCCCCGACCGCCGCCGGCGCGCCAACCCCGGACCAGTTGTTTCCCGTTTCGGGGGCTACAAGCGGGACCCTCGTGAGTTGGAGGTATGAACCGGACAGACGTCGCGGATTTGGACCCCTTGCCGGCCGAAGCCGTCGCGCTCGTCGAACGGCGAATCGAGGAGGAGCACGGCTACCTCTCGTGGCTGAACACGTCGGTGGACGTCGTCGAGCGGGGGCGGGTCGTCCTCTCGATACCGTACGACGACAAGCTGACGAACAGCGACGGCGGCACCATCCACGGCGGCGTGGCGGCGACGCTCGTCGACACCGCCGGGGGAATCGTCCAGCGCACCGCCTTCGAGGACCCGCTCTCGGGCGGCGTCGCGACGGTGAACCTCAACGCGAACTACCTCCGCCCGGCGACCGGAGACCTCCGCGCCGAGGCGACGATCGTCAGGTCCGGCGGGTCGATCGGGGTCAGCGACATGACCGTCACCAGCGCGACCAACGGCGAGACCGACGAGGTCGTCGTCGGTCAGGGGTCGTTCCGACTGTTCCGCGAGTAGCCGGCGAGACCGTCGATGAGGTCCGCCGGGTCGTCGAGCGCGCCCGCGAGTTCGGTTACCGCGTCGCGCTCGGCCCGGTCGGGCGCCGCGCGGACGACGACCGACTGCTCGCCGAGCGACACGAACTCGCAGTCGAGCCGCTTCGCCGTCTCGCGCAGTCCGACCCCGACGTCGGCGTCGCCGGCGATCACCTTCCGAACCGGGCTCTCGAACGCCCGCACGGTGAGCTCGTAGCCCGCGACGGCCTCGATCAGCTCGCTCCGCGAGGTCGACCGCTCGTCGGCGAGCGCGTCCAGCGCGTCGTCGAAGCTCCGCCGGAGCCCGGAGTCGGTCGGGCGGTTGACGAACCGCAGGTCGCGGTCGACGACCGATTCGAGGCCAGTCACGTCGGCCGGGTTGCCCGCGGGGACGACGAGCCCCCACTCGCGGGTCCAGCCGCCGAGCTCGACCGACTCGACCTCGCGGTCGGTCGGTCCCGCGACGACCGCGACGTCCGGGACGCCGTCGCGCAGCCGCCGGAGCCCCTCGCGGGAGCCGACCGGGAGGTACCGCGGGTTCTCCAAGCGGTCCAGCAGGCGGTTGAGCGCCGGGTCGTCCTCGCCGACGCCGAGCAGGCTCGGTGGGCGCACCTCGGGCGAGAACAGCCGCACGGTGACGCGCTCGCCCCGGTCGAGGTACTCCGTGTCCGGGTCGACGGCGACGACGCCGTCCGCTTCGACGAGGCTCGTCGTCGCCCCGGAGCCCTTGTCGACCGGGTAGACGAGCGGGAGGTCGCCGTCGGCCAGGTCGAGGAGTCCGACGGGCATCAGCCGCATGCGTCCCTCCCCGTATCGCTCGCCGAGCCCCATCCGTCCCTCGACGGTCGCCGTCGCGGGCTCGGGCCGGCCGGCCGCCTCGCGGATCGCGGGCGCGACGAACGTCCGGAATATCGTGAGCGCGGAGACCGGGTACCCGGGGAGACCGATGTACGCCGAGGTCGCGGCCGACCCGCTCTCGTCGCCGCGGCGGTCGAGGCGGCCGACGAGCATCGGCTTGCCGGGCTTGACCGCGACGCCGTGGAGCAGCAGCTCGCCCCGCTCCTCGATCACCCGGTAGATGACGTCGACGGCGCTCGCCGAGGTCGACCCCGAGGAGAGCACGAGGTCGCACTCGTCGGCCGCGCGCCGGAGCAGCCGCTCCATCTCGTCGTAGTCGTCGCCCGCGTGCGGGTAGAGGACCGACTCGCCGCCCGCCTCCTCGACGCCCGCGGCGATCGTCGTCGAGTTCACGTCGTATATCTCGCCGCGCGAGGGGTCGAGCGACTCGCCCGGTCGGACCAGCTCGTCGCCGGTCGAGACGATCCCGACCCGCGGTTTCCCCTCGACGGGGACCTCGTCGACGCCGAGCGCGGAGAGGAGCCCGATCTCCCGTGGCGTGAGCCGCGTTCCCGGACCGAGCGCCCGGGCACCCGCGGCGATGTCCGCGCCGGCGCTCATCACGTGGTCGCCGGGCGCGACCGCGGTCCGGAACGCGATGCGGTCGGGCCGGTCTCCGTCCCCCGCTTCCCCCTCGCCGTCCAGTTCGTCGGTCCGCTCGACCATCACCACGGCGTCTGCGCCCTCGGGCATCACGGCGCCCGTCGAGACCTCGGCGCAGGTGCCCGGCGCCACCGTCACCTCTGGCGCGGCGCCGGCGTGGACCGCCCCGACGAGGTCGAGCTCCGCGGGGTCGGCCTCGTCCGCGCCGAACGTGTCGCGGGCGCGGACCGCGTACCCGTCCATCGACGCCCGGTCGAAGCCGGGGACGTCGATCGCGGCGTCGACGCGCTCCGCGAGGACGCGCCCGCGGGCCTCCGCCAGCGGGACCGTCTCCGACTCCGGCGCGAGGTCGAGCGAACCGATCGCCTCGCGGGCGGCCGCGGGCGTCGCGAGGTCCCGGAACTCCTTGCGGTCGCTCACGGCGTCACCTCCCAGAGCTCGACGTCGACGACCTCGCCGGCGTCGAGGCCCTCCCGCGGCTCGGGGACCACGACCCAGCCGTCGGCGAGCGCGACGCTCGACAGGATGCCGGAACCGCTCGCGCGCGTCGGGGTCGCGGCGGGGAGGTTCGCCGCTCCCCCGTCGCCGTCGTTCGCCCCGTCTCCCCCCTCGTCGCCGTCCGCTTCGTCGCCCTCGCGCTCGGAGAGCGCCACCCGCGCGAACGTCCGCGTCCCGGGCTCGCTCGGTACCTTCCGGTCGAGGACCGCGCGCCGCGTCGGGAAGGGGTCGGCGGTCGTCCCGCCGACGCGCTTCTGGAGCGGCCGGAGGAACTGCGCGGCGTTGACGATGCAGGCGACCGGGTAGCCGGGCAGGGAGACGACCGGCGTGCCGTCGGCGACGCCGAGGCAGACCGGGTGGCCCGGCTTCAGGGCGACGCCGTGGACGAGCACCTCGCCGAGCCCGTCGACGACCTCGGGGATCAGGTCGCGCTCGCCGACCGACGACCCGCCGGTGGTGACGACCACGTCGGCGTCGAGGTCGGCCTCCACCGCGGCCGCGAGGGCCTCCTCGTCGTCGGTGACGACGTCGCGGTAGCGCGCCTCGCCGCCCCACCGCTCGACTAACCGCGAGACGGTCAGCCCGTTCGTCTCGATCACCTCGCCCGGGTCGGGGTCGGACTGGACCAGCTCCTCGCCGGTCGGGATCACGGCGACAGTCGGGGGGTCGTACACCGGGACCGCGTCGAGCCCCACCGACTTCAGGAGCCCGAGGTCGGAGGGGCGAAGGACGTGGCCCGCGTCGAAGAGGCGCTGGCCGTCGGCGACGTCCTCGCCGGCCTCGCCGACGTTCTCGCCGGTCGCGACGGCGTCGAACGCCTCGACCTCCTCGCCGACTTCCTCCACCTGTTCGATCATCACGACGGCGTCGGCGCCCTCGGGCACCGCGCTTCCGGTGTGGACCCGCGCGGCCTCGCCGGGCGCGACCGACTCGGCCTCCGTGCCCGCGGCGCGGAGCACCGCCGGCGAGCGGTCGGAGGCGCCGAACGTGTCCTCGGCGCGGACCGCGTACCCGTCCATCGCCGCCCGGTCGTAGCTCGGGACCGGCGCCGGCGCGTCGATCGGCTCGGCGACGACCCGCCCGTCGGCGTCGGCCGTCGGCAGCGACTCGGTCCGGCCGTGCGGCTCGGCGGCGTCCAGCAGCGTCGCCAGCGCGTCCGCGACGCGGGTCCGCCGCTTGAAGCCGGCCTCGCGTCTGTCGTGGCTCATGGGCGTTCGTTTCGGGCCCGCGTGCAAAAACCCCGCTCCCCTGGCGGTCGCCTCGCCGGGCTCCGACCGCGGGCTCACCGCCGTCGCGGTCGCCTCAGGTGATCCACGAGAGGACCCGTGCCGCGCGGTGGGTGCCCTGAATCGCCGCGACCCGGGCGGCCGAGAGCGTCTCGGCGGCCCCTCGCCGCGCCGCGGTCGCGCTCCGGACCGCGCTCGTTCGGGCGTAGTAGCCGGACTTGCGCCCCGCGGCGCCCACGTAGTGCTTCGCGGCCATCCGGATCGGGGCGCGGCGACCGTCGACCGTGGTCGTCCCCTCCCGGATCGCGTCGAGGACGTCATCGGCGGTGACGTCGGCGACCGATTCGCGCCCGTCGACCGCCACGTCGGTGAACGCTCGGCCGACGTACTCCAGGTGGTGCGCGTCGCTGGCGGCCACGCCCGGGTAGTCGTACTTCGCGGCGAAGCGCCGCGCGCGGCGGTTCCGGTAGCCGGTGAACAGCCACGCGTTGAACGTCTCGACGGCGTCGACCTCGTCGATCCCGTCGCCGTCGGCGACGAGGACCTCCTCGTCTCTCGTCTCCGGGACGGGGATGTTCCGCTGTCGGACGCCGTGACGCGAGCGCTGGAAGGGGTGCGGGACGATCGCGACTCCGCCGCGCTCGTGGATCCACGCGATCGTCTCGTCGTAGGGGCGCCGGCGCGGCGGCATCCGCTCGACGCCGACCGCCAGCAGGTGGCCGTGCGCGGTCGACACCTCGACGCCCGGGATGCCGATCAGGCCGTACTCCGGGGCCAGTTCGGCCGCCCGCTTCGACTCGCCGATCACGTCGTGGTCGGTGATCACGACCGCGTCGAGACCGATCTCCGCGGCGTGCTCTAAGATGAGCTCGATCGGCTCGTGGCCGTCGTAGCTCTCGTCAGAGTGAACGTGGGGGTCGATGCTGACCGTGACGCTGGACACACCCGGAGTAGGCGACGGGAGATACTTAAATGCGCGAAGGACGTCCGACGCTCAGTTATCACGAAACCCTGCCGCGGCGCGCGCCTCCGAGCGGTCGCCCGCGGCGACCGCGAGGAGCGCGTGCGAGGGAGTCAGTCGCCGGAGCGAAGCGGAGGCGACTGACGAGGCTGGGGAGGCGTGAGGCTGCGGTCGCGGTACGGGCTTTGGAGCTGTTCGTCAGCGGTCCGAACTCAACTATTTATAAACAGGCGGCTGGCGCTCTGGAAGAGCTCTGGAAGGGCTCTGGAAGCGCTCTGGAAGAGTTCTGGAAGCGCTTTGGAAGGGCTCTGGAAGCGCTCTGGAAGCGCTCTGCGAGCCGTCCTCGATCGGTTCTCACTGAGCGCGCTCGACTCCGGAAGCGTATCCCGCGACGGACGCAAGTTATAAAACGTTCAGTCGAACAGCCCTCTGATTCTGTCGACGACCGACCCCTCCTCGTCGCTCGCCTCGGACTCCTGGCGCTGTTGCTCCCGGAGCTCGCGGAGCTTCGCGGCCTGGTCGTCGGTCCCCGAGCCGCTCGCGGTCTTCTTCTCGCCGCCCTGGAGCCCCTTCAGCTCCGAGACCGCGTCGTTGACGGTCCCGGACTTCGTCCGGGTCTCCGTGGCGGATCCGGCCAGCTTCTCGCGGTCGACGTCGACGTCGTCCACCGCGCTCGTGTCCAGCTCCAGCCGGCGGGTCTCGGTGCGCTCGACGCCGCCCCACGTCAGCTCCGCGTCCTCCAGCTCGCGCTTGATGTCGGCTCGGACCTCGGCGTCGGTGACCGCGTCGCCGTCGCCGCCCGCGCCCCCGGCGGTCCCGTCGTCGCCGACGCCGCCCGCGGCGGACCCGGCTCCGGCCGCGCCGCCTCCGGCCGCACCGCCGGCGACGCCCGTCGCGCGCTCGACGCGGTGGGCGACCAGCGCGCCGCCGGTCGCGGCGATGACGGCGACGAGCCCGAGAGTGTACACCGCGACCACCTGCGCGCTGTAGTCGGTGTCGGGAACGTTCCAGTAGTACGGGTACGCCCAGGTGAACAGCCCGACGGCGACGAGGGTGATCGCGGTGCCGACGCCGGCGAGGTACACCATCCGCCGGTCGACGGGGAGCAGTACGACGACGCCGAGGAGGAGTGCGGGCAGCCCGACCGCGGCGGCGACGGCGGCGACCTCCCGGACCGCGTACGTCGACAGCGCCTCGGACGGGAGCGTCGCGCTGTAAAAGAAGATCGCGACGCCGACCAGTCCGAGCCCGATCCCGGCGAAGAAGAGCCCGAACCCCGCGTACACGTCGATCGCTCGGTCGGGGTCGCCGACGTAGCGCCGGTAGTACTCCAGCAGGCGGTTCTCCGCGTTCGATTCGCTCATACGGGAGGGTCGCCGCCGACTCTAATGATTGTTACCCCGCGAGCCCGCGGTCGCGCCGCGGGCGGCGCGAAGCCCGACCGCGTCACCCCCGGTCGCGTCGCTCCGCCCGCGTCACCCCGTGCGCTTTTGAGGGCACGGGTCCACCCTTCAGGCGATAGCCCGTGTCACTCGACTGCCCTCGCTGCGGAACGACGCTGTCGACGTTCGCGCTCGGCGGGGCGACGGCGGTCGCCTGCGACGACTGCGGCTACGCCGGCGTCGAGGCCGACCACTCGGGCGAGCCGCGACTCGCCGAGAGCTGGGAGGAGGCGTTCGCGCGCTTTCAGGAGCAACACGACTGACCATGCCGACCATCGAGATCACCGACGACGACCGCGACCGGATCGAGGCGCTCCGCGAGGAACTGACCGCGGCCCACGCCGGGCCGTACGCCTCGGTCGACACGGGGGACACGCTCGCGTACCTCCTGGACTTGGCCGACGCCGTCGACGACCCCGAACGCGAGGCGGACCCGGCCGCGCTCGGCGGCGATCGAACGGACGACGCGGCGCGCGCGGCCCCGGGAGACGAGACGGCGTTCGACCGGGATCGCACGCGCGAGCGGCTCGAGTCGCGCCCGCGCCGGCACGGCGACCCGGACGCCGCCGAGGAGGCGGACCTGTACGAGATCGCGGCCGCGTTCGACGTGATCGGCCGCAGCGACATGACGAAGGCGGAGCTGGTCGACGCGGTCCTCGACGCGGCCGAGTCGCTGTCGGCGGACCCGTTCTCGTGGGTCGACGTCGACCTCGGCGACGACGCGTCCGAACCGGCTCCCTCCGACGAGAGCGAGACGCCGGAGCCGGCGGACGACGAGGCGGAGACCGAGAGCGAGGGCGACGCCGGCGCCAGCCAGCTTAACGCGATGATGAGCCTCCTCGACACCCACGACGACAAGTGGCGGGAGGCGGACGGCGACGCGCGGTACGAGGTCGAACTGCCCGACGGCGACGTCGAGACGGCGCGCACCAAAGACGACGTGCGCGCGGTGCTGTTCAGGAACTACTGACGCGAACCGATGGGACTGCTGTCCAGACTGCGCGCGTGGATCGGCGGGGTTCTCGGCGGCGACGAGCGCGGCGAGTCGCCGGCCGAGGAGTCCGGTGCCGACGAGAGCGGTGCGGATGAGAGCGACGCCGACGGGAGCGACGCGGGCGACGAGCCGACCGGTCTCGACCCGAGCGCCGCGACCGAGACCAGGACCGCGGCGACCGACGACGCCGTCGACGCGCTCCGGGACGTCAGGCGATCGCACGACGGCGCCCCGGCCGGCGGTGAGACGGAGGTCGACGCTGACGGGGTCGACGCTGACGAGGTCGACGCTGACGGGGTCGACGCCGACGGGGCCGGCGGCGACGACCGAGACGCGCCCTGATCGCTCCGTCGCCGTCCGCCGCACGAAACGTTAGGTGCCCCGGCCCGAACACGCCCGTATGACCGACCCCAACGAGGGCGACCGCGAGGCCGAGAGCGACGCCGACGGCGAGGGTGCGGCCGCCCGCGACCGCGCGTTCGTCGACCGGACGATCGAACTCGCCGAGGAGGCGGTGGAGCGCGGGAACACCCCGTTCGGGGCGCTCCTCGTCGTCGACGGCGAGGTCGTCGCCGAGGCGCGCAACGAGACGCGGACCGAGGACGACCTGGCCGCGCACCCGGAGCTGACGCTCGCGCGGCGCGCCGCCCGCGAGTTGGACCCCGACGAGCGGGCGCGCTGCACGATGTACGCCAGCACGGAGCCCTGTCCGATGTGCGCGACCGGGGTCCACTACGCGGGGATCGACCGGGTCGTCTTCGGCGTCTCGGGCGAGACGCTCGACGGGCTCACCGGCGGCGTCGTCACCGTCCCCTGCGAGGAGGTGATCCGCCGCGCCGGCGGCGAGACGACCGTTGAGGGGCCGATCGCGACCGAGGCCGCGATGGCGCTCCACGAGTCGTTCTACGGGGCCGGACCCGCGGGGGAGTCGTAGCGTGCGGGGTCGACACCCGCCGGCGCGATGACCGGCGACCCCGAGACCGTCGTGGTCGGCGCCGCGGCGATAGACGAGTGGTACGCCGTCAGCAACATCCCCGAGCCGGACGGCGGCGCGTTCGCGGGCGAGGTGACGAGCGCGTTCGGCGGCGTGGGCGCGAACGTCGCCGTCGCGCTCGACCGCCTCGGCCGCGACGTCGGCCTCGTCAGCCGCGTCGGCGACGACGAGTACGGCCGCCGGGCGCGCGAGTACCTCGCCGAGACCGGCGTGGACGCCTCGCGCGTGCGGGTCGGCGACGACCCGTCGACCCGGTCGCTCATCCTCAGCGCGCCCGACGGGGAGCGCGCGATCGTCACGACTGGCGAGAGCTTCCGCGAGCTCCGGCTCTCGACCGCCGACCGCGAGGCGATCGCCGCGGCCGACGTCGCCTTCCTCACCGGCTACACGCCCGACGCGGTCTCGCGGGACGTCCTCGGCCTCGTCGAGTCGGCCCGCGACCCGCCCGCGCTCGTCTTCGACCTCTCCGGCCCCGTCGAGGAGCTCGTCGGCCGCGGCACCGAGCCCGAGACGATTCACCGACTCCTCCACGCCGCCGACCTGTTCGTCGCCGGCGACGTCGCCGCCGCGGCCTACTTCGGAGACGAGGCGGCCGCGGTCGAACGGGGCGCGGCCGCGCAGCGGGCGCGAGTCGACGCGGGCGGCGCGGTTCCCGGCGGCGCCGAGGCGGACTGGCCGCGCGCCGTCCTCACGCACGGCGCCGACGGGATGACCGTGATCGCCGACGGAGCGGTCCGGCGGTTCGAGGCGTTCGACGTGGACGTGGCCGACGCGACGGGGGCCGGCGACGCGTTCGTCGCCGGGCTGATCGATCAGTGGGTCGCCGGCGGGCGCGACGGGGCCGGCGGGCGCGACGGGGCCGGCGCCGACGCCGCGGGCTCCGAGAGCGTCGCGGACGGCGTCCGGTTCGCGGCCGCGGTCGCCGCGATCAACTGCACGGAGCGGTTCGCGCAGGGCGGGCTCCCGACCCGCGAAGCGGTCGCGCGGTTCCTCGCCGAACGGGACTGACCCGGACCGAGGGCGACCTCAGCGCGCCTCGTCGGCCCGCGAGACGAGCTCGGCGACCCGGTCCGCGTCGACGGGCGCGGTGGTCTCGCCGCCCTCCTTGAGCGCCGTGCCGACGATGACGCCGTCGGCGACCGACAGCGTCCCGGCGACCGTCTCCGCGCTCACCCCGCTCCCGACGAGGACCGGCGTGTCGAGCCCGTGCGCGTCGCGCTCGGCGACGACCGCCTCCAGCGCCTCCGGGTCCGTCGCCTCGCCGGTTCCCCGTCCGGAGGCGATCACGGCGTCGGCGAGCCCGCGCTCGGCGGTGTCGGCGAACGACTCCGCGGTGTACCCCTCGGCCGACAGCGGGGCGGAGTGTTTCACGTCGGTGTCGGCGAACACCCCGACGTCGACGCCGAGCGCGTCCCGGAGCCGGAGCGTCTCGTGGGCCCGCCCCTGCACGACCCCCTGGTCCGTGACCCGCGCGCCGGTGTGGACGTTCACCCGAACGTAGTCGGCGCCGACCGCGGCCGCGACGGAGAGCGCGGCCTCGGCGTCGTTCCGGAGGACGTTGATCCCGAGCGGGAGGTCCGTCTCGTCGGCGACAGCGGTCGCGGCGCGGGTGACGGCCGCGACGACGTGTTTCGGGGCGTCGTCCGGGTAGAAGGGGGCGTCGCCGAAGTTCTCGATCATGATCCCGTCGACGCCGCCGCCGTCGAGGGCGCGGGCGTCGGCCGCGGCGCGGTCGAGCGCGTCCCGCATCGCGCGGGCGCCGTCCGCCGGCGCCTTCGGCGCGCCCGGGAGTGGCGGGAGGTGTACCATGCCGATCACCGGCGCGTCCGTGCCGAAGGTGGCCTCGAACTCCATGTCACCCCCAGCGACGCCCGCTCCCCTCATAAGCCTCCCCACACGGTTTAGTCGGTCCGGGTCGAACTCGGGACGAACGGTCATGAGCCTTGACGTCGACGCCGACCCCGTGACCCGGAGCGGCGAGCTGACGCTCGTCCTCTCGCTCGGCGCTGCGCGGCGGCTCGCTGACCCCGAGGCGGCGTTCGCCGAGGCCCGCCGGTGGAGCCGGTACGTCGGGATCGTCGCGAACGACGCCGAAGCTGTCGAGCGGTTCGTCCGCGAGCACGGCGTCGAGAACGACTACGCGCTCCGCAACTGGGACAAGTGGGGGACGCTCGGCGACGTCTACGACGAGGCCGACACGCCGCGGCACGTCTTCGTCGGGACCTCTCCGTCCGACCGCCGCGTCGCGACCCACGTCGGCTTCGAGTACCGCCCGATCGGCGAGGCGGCCGAGAAGGCCGACTGGGAGCTCTCCGACCCTCGCTCCGCCGACGACTCGGGGTTCATCGACCGAATCCGCCGCGCGGTGAGCGACCGGCTTTGATGAGCGACCGGCTTTGATGAGCGGTCGCTCCGTCGCCGACGGAACTGGATTCTAAACAACTGATCGAGGATTAAAACCAAGGTTTCCGGTCAGTCGTCGTCGCCGCCGACGATCCCCTCCGCGACGGCCATGTCGTCGACGGTCGGGTCGTCCTCGGAGCGCCGGAGCGCGAAGCGCTTCCGAGCCACGTCGGCGGCGTAGACGGCGGTACCGGCGATAAGCAGCGTGTCGCCGGGGAGCCGCGCCCAGAACAGCGACTGGACGAGCGGCCGCTCGTAGAACGCGAGGCTCCGGGCCGCCGCGTAGCTCTCGGTGAACGCGACGTCGAGCTGGTGGAACCCGACCGGGAGCACGGAGACGAACACCATCAGCGCGAGCCCGACGTTCCAGAGCCAGAACGACGCGCGGAGCCACGAGCCGTCCCAGCGCTCGGGGTCGATCGACAGCTGGAGCACGTACGCGACCATCCCGAGCGCGAGGAACCCGAACGCGCCGAACATCGCGGCGTAGGCGTGGCCGACGGTGAGGTAGGTGCCGTGCTCGTAGTAGTTGACCAGCGGGAGGTTGATGAAGAAGCCGAGCACGCCTGCGCCGACGAAGTTCCACACCCCGCTGGCGACGATGAACATGAACGGGAGCGTGTAGGGGAACCCGCCCGAGGCGGTCATCGCCCGGTACTGACCGATCGCCTCGTAGAGGATGAAGATCAGCGGGAGCAGCTCCAGCGTCGAGAAGACGCTCCCGATCGGCGCCCAGTAGTCGGGCATGCCGACCCACCAGTAGTGGTGGGAGACCCCGATGACGCCGGTGCCCATTACCAGCAGCGCCTGCAGCATGACCGACTTCTCGGCGCTGCGTCGGGTGAGGAGGTTCATCGAGACGAGCGTGAGCCCGATGATGGCGACGATGAAGAACTCGAAGGCGCCCTCGACCCACATGTGGCGGCGGCCCGAATGGTGCCGAACATGTTCGCAACGGGGCTTACGCCCCGAGACGCCTTACAGAACGGTATGACCTCGAGTCAGCAGGCGGCAGAGCCCGCCGTCGAGAGCGCGCCGGACGCCGCGGCCGGAGGGGAAACGGAAGCCGAGACGACGGTCACGGTGCGCTGTACCGGGCACGTCCGCACGGAGCTCGGCGAGTACGAGTTCGAGTACACGTTCGAGGGCGACACCCTCCGCGCGTTCCTCGACGAGCTGTTCGAGGAGTACCCCGAGCTACAGGACATGCTCATCGCCGAGACCGAGGCGGACGCGACCCACAGCGGGTGGGCGCCGGCGCCCGAGGAGCTTCCCGGCACGTGGACGAAGAACCCGGTCGGTGAGCAGACCACCGCCTACGCCCGGATCCTCGTGAACGGCCACTTCAACGAGAACGAGAACGGCTTCGACACGACGTTAGAAGCGGGCGACCGCGTCGCCCTCGTCTACCCGTTCATGTTCTGTTGTTAGTCGAATTGCGTCGGTACGGCTCCCCGGAAACCGCTTCTCTGGACGTACTCACGACCGAGTCACTCCGTTCACTGACGAGTGAGGAGGGGCCGGTATTCTGGACAGGCCTGGTAGTCTGGAGCGACAGATAGACCAAGAGGAGCCTGGCGCTCGGGTGGCGGCCGGTAGTCGCCGCCGTTCGAAGCTACTTCGCGAACGCGGCCGGTTCCTCGTTCGGGACGAGTCGGAGCCACCGGTTCTCGACGACCTCGACCGTGTATCCCTGATACTGGAACGCGAGTCGATACGGCGTCGAGGATTCGCTCGCGTGGCCGACGAACGAGTCCAACGCCTCCGGATCGACGCTATCCCACAGCGGTTCGAGGTCGCCCGGGTCTCGGTCGGTCAAGTCTGCAATACTTTCGACTACTGTATAGCTCGTAGACTGATCGGCGGCCTCGTTCAGATCGACTTTGTACACAGGGACGTCTCCGTCCCGGTTTGTTTCAATATTCATTGTGGCTGTATTACAAGACTCGGGTTACGATTCTAACACAGGCTGTCAGGGACCGAGGCATAAGTCGTTTGCACCGGATATATTTGGCCAGAATACTGACATCATCTGTCGGTGAGCGCCGCGATATGCGGGGGAAGGGATTCGAACCGCGGTCACGCCGCTCGCTACGCTCGCGTCCTTCCCTGATTCGAACCCCTTCTCGGCCCAGTGCTGTCGCTCGCGGAGTGCTCGCGACAGCATGCGGGGGAAGGGATTCGAACCAACGAAAGACGTTCCGGGCATGCGGTTCGCTGCGCTCGCCGGTCCGGGCTCCGACTTTCTGGGTTCGAACCCGTCTTTCTGATTCCTGCTGCTCGCGAATCGCTCGCAGCAGGAATGCGGGGGAAGGGATTCGAACCCTCGAACCTCTACAGGAGCGGATCTTAAGTCCGCCGCTTTTGGCCAGGCTCAGCCACCCCCGCGCGGATTTCGGTTCCGGCGGCGGGGTGAAACCCCTTTCGGATAGGCGGCGCCGTCCGGAGGCCGGTCCGTCGGTGGCGGTCCCCGTTACCAGTCGACCGAGAGCGTCCCGTCGCCGTGCGGGTTCGGCGCTATCTCCTCGTCGGTCCGCCGGTCGACGACGTGGATGACGCCCCGTTCCTTCTTGGCGGGACAGACCTCCGCCGCCCTTACGTTCTCCTCCAGTTCGTCCTCGCCGATGTAGTACGACCGCGGCTGCGCCATCCCGCTCTGGATGTCCATCACCCAGTTGTCGGCGACCTCGGCGCACTTCCCCGCTCCGAAGCACTTGTTGGCCTCGAACACGATCTTGTACGGCTTCTCCTCGACCGGCGGCCCCTCGCCGCCGATGTCGCTCGCGCGCACCGCCTCGTCGCCGTCGGCGTCCGCGTCCTCGCTCATACCTGCCCATCGGCGACCGCTGGACTTTCCTCTGTCGGTCGTTCCCCGCGAGTGCAGCCCGTTCCGGAGGCCGGGGGCGCGCCGCGGCTCGGCCCCTCGCTCACGCGTCGACGTGCTCCGCGAGCAGCCGCTCCGCGTGTTCGGCCGAGTCCGCGAGCTCCCACCGCACCTTGGCCGCGTCCCCGTACGCCAGCGCCTCCTTCAGCTCGTCGCGGAGCACGCCGGTGCCGAACCCGACCGTGTCGCCGTCGGCGTCTCCGAGTTCGTACAGCGCGTACCGAGTCGGGGCGCTTCCGACCGTCGAGCGGTCGAGGTCGCGCCAGGGCTTCGCGAGGCTCACCGGTGCGCGTCGAGCCCGTCCTCGGGGCCCTCGACGATCTCGAAGCTCCCCTCTGTCCAGCCGTCCTCGACGAAGACGAACACGCGGCCGCCGGCGATCTCGGGGTCCGCGATCACCTCGTTTCGCTGGTCGGTCCGGCCGACGATCACGCCGGGGAACACCTCTTCCCGCTCGCCCTCCTCGACCATGACGCGACCGACGCCGGAGTCCTCCAGGATCTCGTCGTCGGTGTTGTAGTCGTTGACGTAGGTCATCACGCCCTCGGTCTCGGTCGGGTCGGTGACGAGCACGTGGGTCTCCTTGCCGGGACCGGCAGTCACCGAACCCTCCACCGCGTCCGGAGCGCCGCGGTAGAGGGTCTTCCGCCCGTCGAGGTACTCGACGACGACTCCCTCCTCGCGGAGGTCGATCCCGATCGACGTCGGCGGGACGTCGCTGCGTGAAGGCGCTGACATACGCGCCGCTCGGGTCGCCCGCCTCAAAAGGGGCGCGCTCGGCGGCGGCCGGACGGTCCACGGCGACGTGCGGCGCGCACTCACTTTCGAGAATCGGGCATCCCACATTTAAGTCCCCACCGACGGGAGAGTACCGTATGCAACGGACGCGACGGGGCCTGCTCGGCGCCGGCGTCGGGATCGCCGCCGGGGCCGCGGGGTGTCTCGGCGTTCGCGGCGTCGAGTACCCCGACGCGGCCCCGGACGCGACCGACGGCGACGACGGCGAACCTGATCCTCCCGGCGACGAGCAACTCGACGACCCCGATCCGGTCCTGAACGAGTCGCTCGCGGCGGCGACGCGGAACGTGGTCGACGACGCGGTCTGGTTCGCGACCGAGTACGCCGACGCGGTCGCGACGTACAGGGACGCGATCGCCGGCGTCGTCGCCGAGGTGGACGCCGTCCGCGCGGCGGCCGACGAGAGCGACGCGGTGACCGTCGAAATGGTTGACCGCTTGGACGCCGCCGCACGCGCCGCCGCCGATCGCGCGGCCGAGGCCCTGGAGCCGCACTTCCACCCGGAGGCCCGGATCCGCGGGCGAGCGCGGCGCCACGTCGAGGAGCTCCGAACGGTCGCGCCCCGGAACGACGTCGACCGGTTCTTAGAGGAGCTCGACCGCATGCGCCGAGGGTTCGCGAGCATCGGCACCGCGATCTACGTCGCGGAGGCGTTCTCCCGGGACCCGATCCACAACCGGCTGCTCGACCGACTGCTGTACCCCCTCCCCGAGGGCGACGAGCGGCGGCGGGAGGTCCGGGGGACCGCGTTCGTCGAGGTCGCGCTCGCGAGCCGCGGATTCGCGGCGTTCGCGCACGAGCCGTACGACGACGACCGGTACGACCGCTCCCGCATCCCGCGGATCTACGGCGGGGCGTTCGGGGCGGACCGGCGCGAGGAGCTCCGCGCCCGGCTGGGACCGGTACCGCGGAGCGAAGACCGGACCGATGAGCTGTTCGTCGCGTTCGCGGACCGCCCGTCCGCCGGCAACCGTCCGAGCGAGACGTTCGAGGGGTGGGCCTCCGAGCTGGACGGAACGCCCCTGTACGTCCAGCGCTACCCGGACGCCGACACCGCGAGCGAGCGGCTGGTGGCGGTTCTCGCCGACGCGTCGACCGAGGGGCGGGCGCCGATCGATCCCGGCGCCACGGCCGCCGGCTCGGACTTCTCCGGGAACGGCTCGGCGGACGGCGACGGCGGATCGGCCGACGGCGACGAGACCGGCGCCGACGACGGACCCGCTCGCTGGCACCGGCTCTACCACGACGAGGCCGAGGGCGAGCGCTACGGCTTCGACGAGCACGCCGGGGTCCAGTACGGCTACGTCGTGCGGGCCGGCGAGTTCCTGCTCGCCGCCGGGTTCTCCGGCGACGCGTGGGAGGAGCGCGCCGGGTGGCAGGGGCGGCTGGCCGACGGATGGGGGGCGGTCTGATGAACGCGAACGGAGTCGGCCTCACGGCGGCGGTGTTCTCAGTGGCCGGCGTCGGCGTCGGGCTCGTCGCCGCGGTCGGGACGGGTTGGGCGGAGGCCGCGCTCGCGACGGCCGCGACCGGCGAGACCGCGCGGTTCGGACCGGTGTTCGTCGCGCAGTCGTACCTCGCCGTCACCGCCGCCGCCCTGGTCGGCGCGCCGCTCCTCGCGGGCGTCCTCGGCGTGCTATTCGGGTCGCGGGCGTACGACGTCCAGGGGGCGGCCGCGACGTCGGGGGTCGCGCGGCGGGGTCGGCGCGCTGATATACGGGCTCCTCGTCGTCGTCCTCGTCGTCGCCTCGCAGGGCGAGGCCGCCACGCAGGCGCACGGGATCGCCGACGCGCTCGGACCGGTGCTCACGACCGCGGTCGTCGCCGCCGTCGTCGGCGCGGCGTCCGGCGCGCTCGGGTCGGTGACGGGGTGACCGATGCGGGACCGAGACCCACCGCACCCTCGGGCGGCGGCGAGGAGGGAGCCGTGAGGCGATCGCTCTCTCGGCGGCGGTTGCTCGCCGCTTCCGTCCCCGGCCTGCTCGCCGGCTGTCTCGTGGAGTCGGGGGACGGCGGGGACGGGGTCGCGGAGCCGGACGCCGGCGCGGACGGGGGTGAGTCCGAGAGCGACGCCGAGACGGGAACGGACGGGGGGACCGGCGGTGACGGCTCGACCGCCGACCGGTCCGAACCCGACCGAGAGGGCACCGACCAGGTCGACGACGATTCAGTCCCCGACGCCGTCGGTCCGGACGGCTCGGGGCTGGTCGTCGCGAACGCCGAGGTGCTCGACGTGGCCGACGAGGGGTACGAGACGACCGTCGACGCTCGGCTCACCGTCGAGAACCGGGGGCGGTTCACGTACGGTACGGTCGAGTTCCGCGCCGATGCGTACGCGACACGCCCGAATTCGGCCGAGCGCGACTCGGCCGGCTTCGCGTACGACACGGAGCGGTTCCCGTCCGGAAACCGGTTCGGCGACGGGGTCCGCCGATTCGACGTCTCGATCACGTTCCGGAGTCGGGAGACGGACGTCCCGGCCGACGTGGACTGGTACGAGGTCGACGCCGCGGTGCGGCGCGCGGAGCCGGTCTGAGCCGAGCCGCCCCGGCCCCCCGTGCCGCGCCGTCGTACCCGCGTGCTACGCCGCCGGCCGCGCCGCCGAGAGTCTCGCCGTGATCGCTACCTCTTTGTCCGCGCTCGCGAGCCGTGAGTGCATGGAGGGACGGGCCGCGGCGCTCGGCGCCGGCACCGTGTTGAACGCGCTCGCGACGGGCACCGGCGCGGCCTTCGGCATCGACGTCGAGACCCGGGCCAGCGTCGCGCTCGACCCGGCGGCCGAGGGCGTCGACGGGACCATCGCCGAGGACCCCGACGCGGACTCCGCCCTGATCGAGCGCTGCGTCGCGCTCGCGACCGAGCGGTGGGGCGACGGCGAGGGCGGCACCGTTCGGACCGACAGCGACGTGCCCCTCGCGGCCGGGCTCAAGAGCTCCAGCGCGGCCGCGAACGCGACCGTGCTCGCGACCTGCGACGCGCTCGGACTGCGTGTGGGGGACGGAAGCGACGGGGACGTCGGCGACCCGGACCCGGCCGCCGACGTCACCCGGCTGGAGGCCTGCCGGCTGGGCGTGCGCGCGGCCCGCGAGGCGGGCGTGACCGTCACCGGTGCGTTCGACGACGCGACCGCCTCGATGCTCGGCGGCGTGACCGTCACCGACAACGCTGGCGACGAGCTCCGGTCGCGCGAGGCCGTCGACTGGGACGTGCTCGTGTGGACCCCGCCCGAGCGCGCCTACAGCGCGGACGCGGACGTGGCCCGCTGCGAGGCGGTCGCGCCGATGGCGGACCTCGTGGCCGACCTCGCGCTGGACGGCCGGTACGCCGAGGCGATGACCGTCAACGGCCTCGCCTTCTCGGCCGCGCTCGGGTTCGACGCCGACCCCGCGGTCGAGGCGATGCCGCGCGCGACCGGGGTGTCGCTGTCGGGCACCGGACCGAGCGTCGTCGCCGTCGCGGACCCGACCGACCCGGCGACCGACCTCGACGCGCTCGCCGACGCGTGGGGCGAGCGCCCCGGAACGCTGCGGCGGACGACCACGAGGAACGACGGCGCGGCCGTCGAGTGACAATCCCATCTACCAATGAGTGACACACCGAACGCTGACGACCGGAGTCTCGACGAACTGCGACACGAGATCGAGGACATCGACCGAGAGATCGTCGAACTGATCGCCCGCCGGACGTACGTCGCGGACACCGTGGCGGCCGTGAAGGAGGAGCGCGACCTCCCGACGACCGACGAGGGCCAAGAGGAGCGCGTCATGGAGCGCGCAGGCGAGAACGCCGAGCGGTTCGACGTCGACGCCAACCTCGTGAAAGCGATCTTCCGGCTGCTGATCGAGCTGAACAAAGTTGAGCAGCGCGAGTCTCGGTAGCTACAAACAGGTATCTTAGGCCGTTTGTTGCCGGTTTGGCTGCCGAATCACCTTCCGATAGCTGCTCTTTCGATTCAGACTCGATGAAAAACACCATGTCCGCGGTGGCTCCGAAGGATGTGGTAGTGACAAGAGGGCAAGCGTTTTGGCTCTGTGCTCACAATGTACACATATGAGTTCCGAGTCCGAAAAGAAGCGCGTCCAGTTCCGTGCACCGAGGGGACTAGTAAACCGGGCCGACGCGCTCGCTGCGGTGTTCGAGACGGATCGGACGGACATCCTCATCTCCGCGCTTCGGGACTACCTGCGGGACGCCGCGCACTCCGACGAGGTGAAACAGGAGATCGCGGAGGCCTTCTACGACGACGATATCACGTTCGAGGAACTGAAAGACCTCGTCGGGCACGAGGAGGCCGCCAACTTCCACCTGTTGAAAGAGCAACTGACCGACGAATTCGTGGACGAGGTCGCGGAGGAGCTGGCCGACTCGTAGATGGTTCTGATAGTCGCCGACACGTCGGCTCTCGTAAGCCTCGGGACGGTGGCGGGGGGCTCACCGAATCCACTCGACCTCCTCCTCGATTCGCACACCGTGGTCGTCCCAGAGCAGGTCATCGACGAACTCACCGAGACTGCGTCCTACGACGACGCATCCGGTGAGGCGGCACAGGCGGTTCTCGACCGTCGCTCTGCGTTCGAGACTCGTTCCGTCGAACTAGACGAGACGTTCCCCCTGGACGATGGCGAGAACGCGGCGGTTACGCTGGCGAACGATATCGACGCCGTACAACTGATCTGCGACGAATTCAATCGGCTTGCGCTCGTCCACGCCTCGCTGGCCGAGACCCGCCTCGTCACGACGCCCATCCTCCTCACCGCGCTGGTTCGCAACGACGCGATCTCGCCGGACGCTGCCGACGAGTTCTTGGCCGAGATGAGTGACGCTCGCAGTTGGTCGTCGAACTCCTACGTCGAGCGGGCGCGGTCTACGCTTCGACAGCAACGCAATAACGAGCAACCCGATCCGAAGGGATCGACTCGTTAGACACGCGCTAGCCGATCGGAACGACTCTCCGTGAACCGCCTCGGGGTCAAGCCCCGAGGCTTCTGTCTTCCCGCAGTTTAATCGGACACTCCCACCGTCCTCGACGCCACACCCCGAGATGGGTCACGGTCGTCTCGAACGGACGAGTGGGTTGCGGTCGGGGCGTCCACGGCCCCCGATGCCCGCCGTCGCACCTTCCGAACTTGGGGAAGGCTGTTGAGAGCGGGCACATTCCAATCTTGATGCTTCTTGATGCCTTTCACGGCGATGTTGACGCTTGCACTCCGGTCGCTATGGTCTTGATGGGAACACGACCGGCATTTGAACCGCTTCTTGTTCCGGTTCGCTCGCTCCGTGTGCCCGCACATCGGACACCGTTGGCTCGTGTACTCCGGGTTAATCCAACCCGTCGGAATCCCCTCGAATGCTGCCTTGTACGACGTATAGAACTGGAGGGCGCGGAACGGGAGGTGGTGCAAGCGTCGGTTCATCCGCGTGCCGTAGTCGATACTGTCGCGCATCTCTTTGAGGTCTTCAAAGACGATGCACGGCTTCTCGAACTGACGACTCCACTCCACGACGTGCCGAGACACCTTGTGGAGTCGGTCATGAACAAACCGTTCCTCACGCCCTTCCAGCGTGTCGTGCATACTTGACTTCTCTGCGTTCTGCACGCGCTTTCGCATCGTGAAGTAGCGATGGCGCTCGAACTTGATCTCGGGGAAGTCGATGACCAGCGTGTCTTCGACGCCATCCTCTGAGAGTGCGGTAAGGGCCACGTTGTCCTCGTTCACGTCCACACCAACGACCGTCCGCGAGTCTTGCTTGTCTCGAACGGTCTGCTCGCTATTGCGGATATTGACGTGGAGTTCCGGCTCACCGTCACGCCACAGCGTCTCGGACGTTGTGACCGTCCACTCGTCGCCCGTGAGCGCGGTCTTGAGAAGATCGAGATGAGCATCACTTCCGTCAAGGACGCCCTTGACGTGTTTGTAGGGTTTCGCGCTGATACGGAACGCCACGTCGCCGTCATCGGTGAGCGACAGGTTGTAGCCCTCCTTGTAGTTCGCCCGGAGCGGGTACGTGCCATCCTTTGTGTGGCTGGGTTTGCCGAAGTCGTCGTACTCGTAGTAGTTCTCCATTGCCCCGAGTGCCTTGGCGACGATGCGTTGGGTCGTGTTCTTCACGAGGTCGGCATCGTCTTCGAGGCGAGGCGAAATTGAATCCCAGTCTACGCCCTCTTTGGCGAGCTGGATGGTTTCGTTGTACACTCGGCGGGTTTCGAGCGTGGCGTCGTACAGCAGACCCTCGTTGTCACTCTGGATGTCGAGTTGGAAGTCCAGCGTCTTGACGAGGGTCTGTGAGTCAGTCATTCTTCGTCTTGATCGGTGGGTTCTGAGGTTCGGACGACTTTCACGTCGGCCCCTCGCCACCGTTTGGGGACGGTGACGTGGGCGCTATTCCCGAACGGCTTGACCTCGCCGTCAATAACTTCCTCGCCGTCGATTTCAAAGCTATTCGCCATACCTGTGTATATCCTTTGGATATACTTAACTGTGTTGGTGGAGTGTGTTCGATATGGGCGAGAAACGGTCGAATCACACGGTGTACAACGTCAACTACCACTTCGTATGGTGTCCGAAGTATCGCCACTCGATACTCGAACCAATCGAAGACTCGTTGGAAGCGAGTTTTCGGGACGTGTGCGACGAGTACGGCTACGAGATACTGTCGTTGTACATCTCACCAGACCACGTACATCTGTTCCTCTCTGCTCACCCGAAGCACGCGCCGAGCGAGATTGTTCGGACGGTCAAGAGCGTCACGGCCCGGAAGATGTGGGAACAGCACGAGTCGTTCTTGGAGGAGTATCTGTGGGGTGGTGGGTTCTGGGAACGTTCGTACTACATCGGGACTGCGGGAACCGTCTCAACGGAAACGATTGAACGGTATATCGAACGAACAGAACACGTCTAAGTGTTGGCTTCACCCTCGGGGTCAAGCCCCGAGGCACTCGCCTTATTTTCTCTGTAGAGCAAGGACATCTCAGCTAAATACGCCACCGATACACGCCCTTTGCGACCTGAATTCTGTCGTATCGGACGTGTCGTTGGATACTATTTCAGGGAGTCCGTCATAAATGTCAGCTACCTGAACAAGGTCGAACAACTGGAGAGTCGCCGAACCGCGACGCCTCAGTTCACGCTCTTCGAGAGCTCGGCACCGGATTTGAACTTCACCTCGTTCGACTCGCGTCCCGCGCTCAGTAGGTGAAGCACCGGCGCGTCCAGCGGACAGTGCGTCACCGCGACCTCGCCGCCGGCCTAGCCGTTCACGGGACACACGAGAACAGACGCGCCCGCCTCGGCCCGCGGTGGGTCCCGTCCCGGCGTCGCGGCCCGCGCACCCGGACCGCTACTCCCGACCGTCTTTCGGCGGTCGGCTCGATAACCGATCGAACCGGTCTTGCGCGGCCTCGGAACGGGACGACGTGCGCTCGGGTTCGTAGGTCGCGGTCGCGATCGATCCGTCCTCGACCTCCACGTCTAGGATCGCGTCCGCGTGTCGCCCGTCGTCCGGTAATCGGTCGACGCCGAGGACGACGTTACCGACCTCGTCGCCGTCGCGCTCGAAGAAGAGCGTCGCGAACCCGTCTTCGACCGCGTCAACGACCGCCGTGTACGTTCCGTCCGCGAGATCGATCTCGGTCATTCGTACGACTCCGCTAGCACGCGGTCCCCGGTAGCGTTTTCGACGATCACGGTGTCGCCGCCGTTGTTCCAGACCGGCGATCCGGCGCCCCAGTAGAGGTCGGTTTCGGTGTCGGTCCCGCTCCCCGTCCTGAGCGTCAGCGTCTCTCCGGGGGCGAGCGTCACCCCGTCCGGCATCTCGTACCGCTTCCCGGCCTCGTCTTCGACGGTCCACCCCGACAGGTCGAGCGTCTCGTCGCCCGCGTTCTCGAAGACGACGTACTCGTCGTTGAGGTTCTCGCGGTCGTCGCCCGCGGCGTCGGCGTTGATCGCCGCGACCGCGAGCGCGCGGTTCGAATCGGCGGCCGTCTCGTCGCCGCTCCCGCCGGAGTCGCCCGCGTCGGTGCCCCCGTCGGTGACGGCGACCGCCCCGCCGCCGCCTATTCGGGCCCGTTCCACCACGTCACCGCCCGCTCCGGGACCGACCGGGTCGCCGTCGCGGAGCGACAGCGGTTCGGTCGGCGCGTCCCGCTGCGTCCGCACCGAGACGTTCGCGCCGTCGCTGACGAAGACGACGTCGCCGTGCGTCGCGGTCCAGTAGGTCGGTACCGAGCGGTCGGCGAAGCGCCGGAGGACCTCCTCGTGCGGATGCCCGTACTGCGAGTCGTAGGCGCTCGACACGACCGCGACCCGCGGGTCGACGGCGTCGACGAACGCCTCGCTCGAGGAGCTGCTCGACCCGTGGTGGCCCGCCTTCAACACCGTCGACCGGAGCTCATCGCCGTACGTCTCGACGAGGTACGCCTCCTGGTCGTCCTCGGCGTCGCCGGACAGCACGAAGCTCGTCTCGCCGTGCGCGAGCTTGAGCACGACGCTGTTCTCGTTGCGGGCCTCGTTCTCGAGGTACGGCTCCGGGGGACCGAGCACGTCGACGTCGACCTCGCCGAAGGCGATCGAGTCGCCCTCGCGGGTCTCGTACAGCGTCACGTCGTGCGCCTCGATCGCGTCGAGGTACTCGCCGTACGTTCGTGTGCTTGCCGCGATCCCCGGATCGTAGACCGCGCCGATCCCGTCGGCCTCCGTCTCGTAGTAGTCGATGATCGCGGCGTTCCCGCCGATGTGGTCCGCGTCGTTGTGCGTGGTCACGAGGTGATCGATCCGCGTGATATTGTGCCGCCGGAGGTACTCCAGCACGTGTTCCCCGTCGTCGTTGTAGTGGCCCGTGTCGACGAGCATCGTCTCGCCGTCCGGTCCGACGACGAGCGTGCTCACGGACTGGCCGACGTTGACGAAGTGGACCTCCAAGGAGCCGTTGGCCGCGGCGACGTCCGCCCCGCCGTCGGTCGCCGCCCCGGTATCGGGCGTCGACCCGGTGTCGGGCGCCGGGTCACCGAGCGACGCGCCCGCGCACCCCGCGAGAGCGACGAGGCAGACGACGAGAAGCACGCGGGACAGCCCCCGAGAAGATGTCATTGTTCCTCATGAGAGACGTTTACCTGTAAAGTTGATCTAACGTGAAATATATCCGTTACTTGGAGCCGCGGTGGTGAGAGAGGCGTTCCGTTCCGTCGTTTCGCGCGTTCCGTTGTACCCTCTCGTGCGTTCCGTTGTACCCTCTCGCGCGTTCCGTTCCGCCGTCCCGTTCAAACGGAACCTCCCCGCCGGGATTTTTGACGGCGCGCCCCCGAGTCGAGACCGACATGTCACGAGAAGTGATCTCACACACCGACGGCCACGTGTATGAGTTCGCGCCGGAGATGGAGCCGGTCTACGAGGCGGCCGACGGGGAGTCGCTCACGATCGAGACCATCGACAGCCTGAACGGCGAGATCCAGAGCGACGACGACCTGCTGGACGCGATCCCCGAGGAGGTGAACGCGGCGACCGGTCCGATCGCCGTCGAGGGGGCGAGCCCCGGCGACGTGCTCGCGGTCAAGATCGAGGACGTGCGCGTCGCAGAGGACCGCGGGCGGGTCCTCACGGCGCCCGGGTTCGGCCTCCTGCAGGACGACCCGGAGATCGAGCATCCGGCGACGCGGATCACCGAAGTGGACGGCGAGGGCGACGGGAGCGACGGCGCTGGCAGCGGGAGCGACGGGATCGGCGGCGGAGACCGGATCGAGTTCGAGGGGATCGACGTCCCGATCGATCCCGTGATCGGCACGATCGGGGTCGCCACCGCCGACGAGGCGATCTCGACCCTGACGCCGGACGACCACGGGGGGAACCTCGACACGACCGACATGACGGCCGGGACGACCGCGTACTTCCCGGTCTTCCAGGCGGGCGCGATGCTCGCGATGGGCGACTCCAAGGCCGCGATGGCCGACGGCGAGATGTGCGGGACCGGCGCCGAGATCGCCACCGAGATCGACGTGACGCTGTCCGTGATCGAGGAGCCGGAGGTCCCGCTCGACCGCCCGCTCGTCGACACCGGCGACGCGGTCAAGACCGTCGCGAGCGCCGAGACGATGGAAGAGGCGGTGGCGATCGCGAACCGCGATATCGTTCGGCTGCTGGCGCGCGACCACGGCCTCTCCAAGACCGAGGCGTACCTGTTCTCCAGCCTCGTCGGCGGCCTGGAGATCAGTCAGGTGGTCGACCCGCAGGTGACGGCGCGGAACGCGGTGCCGAGCGAGTACCTCTCGGTCCCGTTCTGAGCGTCGCCGCCGCGCCGATCCGACTCCGACTCGGCGCCCCCGTCGCCGAACCGCCCAGCCGCCTGAACCCGACGAGCCAGGCGCGCGGGAGGCCGCCGCCGCGGGCCGCGAGGAGGGCGGCGACCGCGGCGAGTCCGGCGGCGAGGCGCGGCAGTCCGACGACGGTGACCGGCGAGTCGAAGGCCGCGAGCGCCCCGACCGCCGCCGGCTCACTCGTCGGCGGTCGGGCCGCGGTCGGCGAACCGCCGCGCCGCGTCGGTCAGGCCGCCGGCGTCCGATCGGTCGGTGGTCTCCGCCGGGCTCTCGTCCGCGTCCGCGGCACCGTCGGGCGCGTCTCCGTCGCCGACGTCGGACCCGTCGCTGGTTGGGGCGCCGCCGTCGCCGCTGACGAGCGCCGCGTCGCCCTCGTCGCCCGGCGTCCGATCTCGGCTCGGATCGACCGCCGAGGGGTCCGCGTCCGGCGGATAGCTCCGCTCCGCCGGCGGGACGAAGACCGTCTCGACCGCCCGGACGATCTCCCGGACGCTCTCCTCGTCGAGGCGGTCGGCGTACGCCTCCCGGATCAGGTCGGGGACGGCGTAAGCGTAGTGCCCGCGCCCGGCGTGCCGGATCAGCCCCGCGCGCCGGACCGGGCGATGGCGGCTGTAGGCGTGGCCGGAGTCGCCGTCGCCGCCGGCGTCGATGTGGGCGGCGACGGGGTCGCTGACGCCCTCGCGGCGGTAGTGACGGAGCATCCCTCGCGACAGCTCCGGGAGGGCCTCGATCCGGCCGCGGAGCTCCTCGATGACCGCCTCGCGGGTGCCGAGTTCGACCGCGTCGTCGAAGCGGAGCGCGCTCTCGGCCACGTCCGCGCGCGTCACGGGTTCGACGTCCTCGTCCGGCGGCGCGGCGGCGTCCTCGGGGTCGCCGTCGACGGCGGCGGGGGCGTCGGCGGCGTCGGAGGCGTCGAGGGCGTCCTCGGCGTCGTCCGCGTCCGCCGCGGTCTCGGTCGCGTCGTCGGCGTCCGTCCCTCCGTCGGCGTCGGATATGTCGTCGCCGTCGAGGGTCGCTGCGACCGCCTCGTCATACGATTTGAGGACCGACTGGTCCTCGTCACCGCCGTCCCCGACCCTCTCGCCGGCGCCGACCGCAGACGGTTCGGTACCGGGCGCGGCCCCGCCGCCGCCCCGGTAGGGCGCCTCGGCCTTCCCGAGGAGCGCCTGCGCGAACTGGTCGGCCATGCTGCTCAGGTCGCGGGCCTCCTCCAGCTCGCGTTCGAGGTCGGCGATCCGCCGGTCCTTCTTGTCGAGCTCCTGCCGGAGGTCGGCGATCTCCGACTCGCGGCGCTCCTTCTCGTCGGAGATCGACTGGAGCTCGCCGACGAGGTCGCTGGAGACCGACTTGAGCTCGGGGCGCTCGAAGTCGTCGAGCCCGGGCGTCGCGCCCGCGTCGAACGTCGCCTTGCGGTGGAACTGGATCCGGCGGATCGACTCGTCCCAGTCGGTCATCAGGAACGCCTCGCCGTCGCCGAGGTCCTCGACCGCGCTTGAGTACTTGGAGCCGAGTATCCGCCCGACCACCTTCGTGTCGTTGTCCCAGGTGAGCCGGTGCCAGCAGAGCCAGTCGCACTGCGTGATGAAGTCCTTCTTGACGTCGGCCGGGCGCTGGCTGATCCCGACGATGCCGAGGCCGTGTTTCCGGCCGCGCTTGCCCACCTTGATCAGCATCTTGCCCGTCTCGTCCATCCCGCCGCCCTCGGGGATGTACTCGTGGCACTCCTCGACGACGAGGAGGAACGGCTTCTTCATGCGCTTCTCCTTCGCGAACAGCTGCTTGACGACCTCCAAGAGGAGCTCGTTCGCGGTCTCCTCCTCCAGGTAGCCGGAGACGTCGAGGATGATCGGGACGTTCTGGTCGAGGGCGAGCGTCGCGAGCTTCTCGGCGTGTTCGGGCGAGACGACGATGTCGCACTCGTCGTCGGCGCCGGCGTGGAGGATCTCGTATTCTTCCTTCAAACCGTAATATTCACCGTCTACGTCAACGATGAGAATACCAAGCGCCGAATCGAGGAGTTTCTCGGCGACGACCGAGGCGGTATTGCTTTTACCCGATCCGGACTTGCCCGTTATAAATCCCCGTCCGGTGAGCAGCTCCACTACTGGGAGTGAAATTTCCGTGTCCTGTTCCTGATCGACGCCGACAGGGATCTGTTGTTGAGCGTCAGTCATTTTGGTTCTCGTTTGGCGGCTCAATGGTATTGTGACACGAACGACAAAGCGTTACAAGGTTATCCAACGTGTTCGCGTCTTCGGGGGACTGAAACGTACGGATCGGCGTTTTGTGGTGAACGTCTAAGCCGATGTCAGTCCGGTTCCTGTGTTCGGACTGCGTGATGCCGCACCGTTGACATTCGTAGTCGTCTCGCCGAAGGGCCTTACGCCGCTGTTTCGCCCAGTTGTCGCCGTAGTATTCGTCTACACCACCCTCCCAGCGATGGTGTAGTTCTCCGGGCTGTGAACCGACTGTCCGGGTTTCAATTCCGTGGTCGTGTAACCAGTCATGGACTGTAGACGGAGCACAGTCGAGTTGCTCTGCTATCGCGTACGTACTCATTCCGTCCGAGAGATACATCGATCTGAGCTTCGATTCATCTTGAAGTGCTTTCGGCGTTTCCGGGTTGTACGACCGCGTTTCGATATCGTGACGATGTATCCACACCTCTATCGCTTGCCGACCACAGCCGAGTTCCGAGGCGACTTCGTCCATCGTCATCTCCGATTCGACGTACAGTTCACGTAACGTCTCCTCGTCGTGCCACGGCCGTTCCGGTCGCGTCCGACTCGTGTCGATCCCGAATTTGGTTAGCCAGTTGTGAACGGTTGCTTGACTACAGTCCAACTCGTCTGCGATGTCGGCTTCGCTCATTCCCTGTTGGCGGAGAGAGCGAAGTCGTTCCTCGTCTTCCCAAGGTCTGGATTTCTCGATGTCGTGCTTTTTTAACCAGTTCTCGACAGTCTTGCGGCTACAACCGAGTTGCTCACCGATCTCGCTCGTCGACAGGTCTTCTCCGATGTACAGCGATCGGAGGCGATCCGCCTGCCTCCACGGGGCTTCCTCGGTCATTTCAGACATCCGGTTCGCTCGTGAGTGAGAGTCCCGTTCATGCTGGGTACTAGTCATGTGATGTCACGTAACTCTTCAGGAGGTTGGAACAGCCCGATCCGTACCGTCGCGTCGCCGCCGATCCCCTCGCTGACGTCCGCGACGTGGATCGTCTCCTGCTCGCTCATACCCGTGAGAGGTGGCGCCCGCCTCATAAACTATCGCCTCGGTCGTCGGCCGGTCGCGTCGGTCGTGGATGGCTCGCACTTCGAGGTCCGCAAGACGTATGCCGTCCCCGGAAGACCGACGGCACATGGACACCGAGAACACCCTCCTCAACGCTGTCGTCGGCGCTATCGCGTCGGCCCTCCTCTCGTTTACCGGTATCTCACCGCTCCTCGGCGGCGCGGTCGCCGGGTATTTAAACGGCGACGACGGGCTGCGCGTCGGCGCGCTCTCCGGTGCGATCGCGTCGATCCCGATCGTCGGGCTGCTGCTGCTCGCGCTGGTGATCCTTCCGTTCCTTGGAGTCTTCGGGTTCCCGCTCGAAGTCGGCCTCGCGGCCGGAGGGATCGTCTTCGTCGCCGTCATCGTGGTGTTGGGCGGCGTCGCCTACTCCGTGGTGTTGAGCGCGCTCGGCGGACTGCTGGGCGTGTACGTAAAAAACGAGCTGTAGGTCGGTCGCTGTTACTTATAAATGATCGAATTCGGATCGGTGGCGAACACCTCCGAAGCCCCAGCCACTCACATATAAATGATCGAATCCGGATCGACAGCGAGCACCACCAAAGCCCCAGCCGCGAGGACTCGGTGCGCTCGCTGCAGTCCTCGGCGCTCACTCCGTTCGCGCCTGCGGTCCTTGCGTCGCGCGCCTTCGCCCTCGCGGCTGCCCCTTCGAGTCTCACCCGACCGCGACCGCACCACAGCCTCACGCCTCCCCAGCCTCGTCGGCCTCCTTCCGGTCGGCCGACTCCCTCGCGCGTGCGACTCGCGCCCTCCGGACGCTCGTCGGCACGCGCCACCGCACCGTTTATTTATAAAAGAGTGCGTGAGAGTTGGCCCGCGACTCCAGCGGAGACGCCTCAGTGCTCGCCGCCCGTCCCGCGCCGGTCGGAGTCGAGGTCGATGTCGAGGTCGTCGAGGAGTTCCTCGACCTCCTCGCGCTTCTCTTGGTGGTCTTCGAGGAACTCTCGCATGAGCTCGGCCGCCTGCTCCTTGCAGCCGCCGCAGAGGCGCTCGCCGTTGACGCACTCGGAGTAGACGGTCTTCGTGAGCTCGTCGTCGTCGCCCGCGAGCAGGTAGGCGTACAGCTCGTAGACGGGGCACTCGTCGGCCTCGCCGCCGAGTTCGCGCTGCTTCTCGGCGGTGTCGCGCCCGCCGGTGGTCGCCGCCTTCACCTTCTCGTAGCCGTCCTCGGGGTCGTCGAGCAGGGAGATGTGGCTCGCCGGGATCGACGAGGACATCTTCCCGCCGGTGAGCCCGGTCATGAACCGGTGATAGATCGAGGAGGGCTGGCGGAAGCCGAACCCGTCGTGATCGATCTCGACCTCGCGCGCGAGCGACTCGGCCTCGCCGCGGGTGAGGTCGAAGGCGTCGACGTGGCCCTCGAAGACGCGCTTGTCGCCCTCGACCGCCTCGATCAGGGCCTCGAACGCCTCGTCGGTGGCGTTGCGGTCGAAGAAGCGCACGCGGGGGCGGAGCGGCTCCTTACCGCCCGCGCGGAGCTTGTCGAGGGCGGTCGACTTGGCGGCCGCGAGGTCGGGGGCGTCGTCGGCGTCTCCGTCGGCGGCGTCCCCATCGGCGGCGTCTCTGTCGGCGGCGCCGGCCTCCGGCGGCTCGTAGTCGGCGAGCCACGCGGCGGCGCCCTCGCAACGCACGTCGGTCTCGGCGTCGTCGACGTCGGCCGCGAGCGCGTCGTAGGCGGCCCGGACGAGCTGTCGCTCCGCGTCGTCCAGCTCGAAGCTCGCGAACGCCTCGGTCACCTTGAAGTAGCGCATCCGCGTCGCCAGGTCGCGGGTCAGCCGGACGTGCGGGTCCTGATCCGGGCCGACGGGGATGACGGTGGGCTTCGGCTCGTCGACGAGCTGCGGGTAGAGGATGTCCGCGGTCTGGGTCACGACGCTCTGCATGTGCGAGATGTTGGTCTCGCCGTCGAAGCCGTAGATGGCCTCGAACTCCGAGAAGTTCGCCTTCGAGCCCAGCTCGAAGCCGAGGTCCTGGACCTCGCGGTTATCCGACTGCCGGTACAGCTCGCCGTCCTCGGCGTCGAAGCCGAGCGCGAGGAGGCTGAGGAGGTAGTTGCGCGCGTGCTCGTCGATCTCGTCCCACGACATCCCCCGCGCGGAGTGGGCCTCGAGGTCGGCGATCAGGCCGAACGCGTCGCCGCCCTGCTCCTGATGCCAGATGATCTCGTCGAAGACGAGCTTGTGGCCGATGTGCGGGTCGCCGGTCGGCATGAACCCGGAGAGCGCGGCGAACGGCTCGTCGTTCGCCATCGCCTCGGCGACGGCGTCGTACTCGCGGTGCCCGAAGATGACGCCGCGGCGCATCAGGTAGTGCGGGTCGACCACGTCGTCGGCCACGTCGTCGAACGCCTCGATGCCGAACTCCTCGAACAGGTCCGCGTAGTCGCCGACCGACGCCGACCCCCACGGGTCGAGCGCGACGTCCTCGGTCGGTCCGTCCGCGCGCTCCGTCCCGCCGTCGGCGCGGGGCGATCCCGGGGTCTCGTCGCGGGCACCGCCCGCCGCCGACCCCGTCTCCTCGGGGGTGTCCTCGTCCATACGTCTCCTCCCGTCGGTCGACGCAAAAACCGTTCGCTTGCGCGTGAGGACGTGGCATGCGAGGTCGGTCGCCCGCGATACGTGCTCGACCACGCTGCGGTGAACTCCACCGAATGGGCCGCCTCGAGGCGGCCCCTTCGAGACCCGCCCCGCACAGCGACCGCACCTCACGCCTCGCCAGCCTCGTCACCGGACTACGTCCGGTCGCAAGCGAGAGCTTCGCTCTCGCCCTGTCGCGGCCGCCGGCGGCCGCGGGCTCCAGCGAGAATCGGAGATTCTCTGGCAGCCGGCGCGTAGCGCCGGCGACCTCGCGCGTGTTGACGAGCGGCCGAAGGCCGAGAGTCGCACGCGCCACTGCGCAAATTCTTCACATTCGGCTCTGTTGAAATCCTATGAAACTGATACAAGCTGGGTGCGAGATACAGAGGTCGTATGCAGCAATCCAGAGCCCGCTCTTCCAGGCAAGCGGTTCTGAATCAGAAGGAGAAAGATCGACATACTGACCACTCATAATCTTGTCAGAAAAGGGCGGTATCCCCCACCGGTCCTACACACAGCGTGTATTCTGCACCCTATATAGATCGTAACGGAGGGATAGGAAAAATCGATCAATACGGAGAGAACGATAAGCAGATCTATTCAGCGGATAGTATTAGTTTCCTTGTCCCCCTCCTCTGTCATCGTTCTTTCCACCGACACACGATTTGTCGGGGTTTTCTCCTTGTCCGATCTCTCGAACGGACCACGGACGATAGTCGACTTCACCGAAAACAGGTTGGCCCTTGCCCTGTGGCTGGTCTCCGTCGTCGGGTCCAGATGCGTGGCCCCAGTAGTTACAATTGGCAGAGAGCACGTCTGCATCAGCTTCCTGAAATCCGTCTTGATCGAAGAAGATCCGGGAGACCGCGCCGGAGAGGAAGTTGTTGAAGTGGACATCGTGGTCGTCGCCGAGGTCCTCGTAGCCACCGATGAACAGGGCAGACACACGGCCACTCAGTCCAGTGAGATTGTCGATATCGTTACGCTCGATCACGAAGTTCCGCGGGCCGATGCGTTCGCCGTTACCGTCGTCATCGATGTCGTATCCATTGCCGCTGAACGAACCGCCGTTCTCGGTGAGGGTGATTGCGAGGGTCGTCGAGCCAGAACTACTGATATCAGTGATACTGTTGTTTTTGATGAGCACGTCCTCGAACTCACCACTGACCGAGATGCCTTTCGTACGACTCCCGCCGCCGCCGGCGATGTCCGAGATGTCGTTGTTGCGAATGTCAGTGTCCGTGGCAGGTGGACTGGAGGGGTCGCTCACACTATCACCGTTGGAGTCCCTGCCGAACCCCGCATCGCCAGTGAAGCTTTTGAGCGTGATCCCGGCCGCATTCACGCTACTGCTCGTCTGGACGTTTTTGACCTCGTTGTCACTGATCTCGATTCCGGGGTTCCCGTCGGTGCCGTAGTCACCGCGGATACCGATCCCCGCAGGGCCGCCCGTGAGTGAGCCGCCAGTGCTGTTAGTAGAGATGTCCTCTACGACGTTGTTCCGGACAACGAGTCCACCGATCCCATCGGGATTACTATTGGTCGTTCCCGTCCCGGCGAAGATGCCGAACTTCCCGTCCGGATTCCGTACGGTGAACCCTTCGATGGCGACGTTCCGGATGGGACCATTCCCATCGTCGACGTGGAACGTGGCGAGGGGCCGACTGCCGGTACCATCCCCGACGACCGTCGGATCGTCGACCCCTCGTAGCGTGAGGCTGTCCGGTCCGTCGATATCGACACTTTCGTTGTAGGGTCCGCCCGACGCCGAAACCTCAATCATATCGCCAACGTTAGCATTGTTGACCGCCTCTTGAATAGTCCCGTAATCATCGGGAACATTGATATCGGCTTGCGCCGTGGCACTCCCTGTGTAAACGGCGGCCCCCAGAGCCGCCGTACCGATTGTTTTTAACACGTTGCGTCGCTGAAACGGTCGGTTTCTTCTTGTCATGGCTCTCCCTCCCCCCTAATCTTACGAGGGGCATGATATAATCTCAAAGAACTAACATTAATATACAGGGATTACCCGCTCTAAGGCTTAATTACTGATACAGTCTGCCTTTAACATATACTGAATTCGGACTCTGAGTCTTGTACGGCGCTTGTGACAGAAACCGGATAGAATGACGGTCTGTATGTTATGTGGTCTCCCTAATCAAACTGAGCCGGTCATCTTGATCTGCCACCCTATCAGTGCGAGACACGCGCGCTGTATTCATCACGGCCTCTCCAAACTATCAGCTATGGTGGATTTCAACAGGGCCTCACATTCGTGAGTCGCGGCTGCGACGCTCACTCGTCGTCGCTATCGCGCCCAGTCACTTTTCGGATGCAGGAGGATCCGAACGGGCCGAGCTCGCCCGCGTCGAGCTTCACGAAGTGGCCGGTCGTAATGGAGGTCCCGCAGCGGCGGCACTCGAAGTCGCCCTCGCGCTGGGTGACTTGGCTGTCGTAGTTCACGTAGGTGCCGCCTCGCTGGACTCGGAGCCGGGCGTCCTCGCGCTCGATGACGCCGCGCTTCTCGGCGGCGTCGAGGATGTCGCGGGTGAGCGCGGGGCTCGTCGTCACCGTCTCGATCCGGTCGATCGCGTCGGGGAGCGCCAGCTCCTCGTGCTCGAGGTGCGCGAGCAGCTCGACGCCGAGCTCCAGCTTCTCCTCCCGGGACGCCGGCTCGTTCACGCCCGGCGAAACGAATCGGACCCTCTTAAGTCGGCCGGGAGGCCGCGCGTCCCGCGGCGCCGGTCCCCCGCGACCGCCCGTCGCCCCCGATGTAGTAAGACAGTTACCACGCGGGCCGCTGGAGGGCGTATGGACGTACTGGAGGTCGCGGCGCGGGCGACCGAGACGGGACCGGTGTGTGACGCCTGTCTCGGCCGGCTCGTCGCCGACCGGAGCTTCGGGCTGTCGAACGCCGAGCGCGGGTCGGCGCTGCGCGTCTCGCTCTCGCTGCGCGACGACGAGGACCACGAACCGGTCGACACCGCGGACTGCTGGGTCTGCGAGGGCCGCTGCACCGAGTTCGACGCGTGGGCCGAGCGCGCCGCCGAGGCGGTCGAGGGGATCGAGTTCGCCACGTACAACGTCGGCACGCGCCCGCCGCCGCTGATCGAGGAGAACGAGGCGCTGCTCCGCGCCGACGCCGGGCTGGACGAGGACGCGGGCGAACCGTTTAAATCCGAGTTCAACCGCGAGGTCGGCAAGCGGTTCGGCCGACTCACCGGCGCGGAGGTGTCCTTCGACCGCCCGGACGTGCAGTTCACGATCGACCTCGCGGACGACGCGATCGACGCGAAGGTGAACTCGACGTTCGTGTACGGGCGATACAGGAAACTGGAGCGCGACATCCCCCAGACCGAGTGGCCCTGCCGCGAGTGCAAGGGCTCCGGCCGGCAGGGCGCGGACCCCTGCGACCACTGCGGGGGCTCCGGCTACCTCTACGACGACAGCGTCGAGGAGTACACCGCGCCGATCGTCGAGGACGTGATGGACGGGACGGAGGCGACGTTCCACGGGGCGGGCCGCGAGGACGTCGACGCGCTCATGCTCGGCACCGGACGGCCGTTCGTGATCGAGGTGGAGGAGCCGCGTCGGCGTCGGGTCGACGTCGAGCGCCTCCAGTCGGACATCAACGCCTTCGCCGACGGCGCCGTCGAGGTCGAGGGGCTCCGGCTCGCGACCTACGACATGGTCGAGCGCGTGAAGGAGCACGACGCCGCCAAGCGCTACCGCGCGCAGGTGGCGTTCGACGCCGACGTCGACGCCGACGCCCTCGCCGAGGCGGTCGACGAACTGGAGGGGACGACGGTCGAGCAGTACACCCCGAACCGAGTGGACCACCGGCGCGCGAGCCTCACCCGCGAGCGCGACGTGTACGAGGCGACCGCGGAGATCGACGACCCGCGTCACGCGACCGTCGAGGTCCGCGGCGCCGGCGGGCTCTACATCAAGGAGCTGATCTCGGGGGACGAGGGCCGCACCGAGCCGAGCCTCGCCGGGCTGCTGGGCGTCGGCGCAGAAGTCACCGCGCTCGACGTCGTCGCCGTCGAGGGCGAGGCGGAGCCGTTCGAGCGCGACGCGTTCTTCAGAGACTGACGCCCCCGAACGGTCGGCGCGGACCGGCGGGATTTATCTGACGCGCGTCTGACGTTGGGGGTATGTACGGGAGCGACGCGGACGAAGCGAGCGCCGAGGCGCCGACGGTCGGCGACGGTGTCGGCGAGCCTGTCGTCGAACCGGCGGTCAGGGAGGCGGCCGCGTCGACCACGACGGCGGCGCACGCCCGTCTGAAGGGGAAAGACCGAGCGGCGCGGCCGGACCGCGTGTCCTCGATCCTCGTGGCCGTCGGCGCCGGCCCGCACACGGGGGCGACCGTCGACGTGGCCCGCGAGATCGCCGACGCGACCGGCTCTTGGCTCGAACTGTTCCACGTCGTCCCCTCCGACGAGGCGCTCGTCGACGGGGACGCGACGCCGGTCGGCGACCGCGAGGACGCCGACGCCGCCGAGTACGCCGCGGCCGGCGATCGCCTCCTCTCGTCGGCCCGCGACCGCCTCGGCGACTTCGACCGGGTGGACCGCTGGCTCGTCGAGGACCGGACCGCCGCGGGCGCGATCGTCGAGCAGTCGCCGTACTACGACCTCGTGGTCGTCGGCGCCCCCACCACTGGCGCCGTCGGCCGGTTCGTGTTCGGCTCCACGACGGACACCGTGATCGACGACGCCGAGGTCCCCGTGGTCGTCGTCGAGGCGCAGGGTGACACGTCGCTGGACGTGGCGTAGGCCGCGGTGGACTCGCGTCGGGCGTCCCCGCTCCGTTTAAAAGCGACATAGAACAGTAAAGTGGCTATGCCACGGAGGCTCCGGTATGGCTGACGAAGCGATCGACGACGTGGACAGGGCGATCCTGTACGCGCTCCAAGAGGACGCCCGAAACACCTCGTCAGGGGACATCGCGGAGCGCACCGGGACGTCGGACAGCACCGTCCGCAAACGCATCCAGCGCCTCGAGTCAGACGGGATAATCAAGGGGTACAGCGCCGACGTCGACTACCAGAAATCGGGGTATCCGCTCCGGATGCTGCTCTACTGCACCGCGTCGATACCCGAGCGCGGCGAGCTGCTTCCCGAGATCCTGAAGATCGACGGCGTCATCTCGGTGCAGGAGCTGGTCACCGGCGAACAGAACCTCCTCGTGACGGCGGTCGGCGAGTCGGACGGCGACATCACGCCCGTGGCACAGGAGCTCCTCGACATGGGGCTCACCGTCGCGGACGAGGTGCTCGTTCGGAGCCACGAGGCGACGCCGTTCGGCAAGTTCGACGCCGAGACCGACTCCTGAACGCGGACCGGTCGCTACCCGACGACCCGCTTGACGTCGAGCGCGGTCGCGCGCCGGACGACCGCCCGCACCGGGTCCTCCGAGCCGGCCAGGTTGTCCGAGTCGCCGTCGAGGACGACGAGCGCGGCCCGTCGCCCGGGCGCGATGACGCCGCAGTCGAGCCCCGCGATCTCGGCGCCGGCGGCGGTCGCCATCCGTAGCACCTCCCGGGCGGTCACGTCGAACCGCTTCGCCGTGTACGCCATCTCGCGGAACATCGACGGGGCGTTCAGCATGACGTTGTCCGTGCCGAGCGCGACGGTCGTGTGGTCGAGCAGCTCCCGGACCGGCGGCGTTCCGACGTCGAGGACCTCGTTCGCGCGCGGGCACACGGCGACCGGGACCGACCGGTCCGCGACGCGTTCGAGGTGCTCCCGCTCGGCGTGTACCATGTGAACGAGCAGGTCCGGATCGAGGTCGAGCGCCGGGTGGATGTCGGTCGCGTCCGGCTCGCCGGCGTGGATGGCGAAGGGAACGCCGCGGTCCTCGCACGCGGCGCGTTCGTCGGCGAAGTCGTCGTCGTTCGCCCCGGAGGCCCCGTACCCGTCGGCGACGTCGAGGACGGCGGGGTCGCCGCTCCCGAAGATGAACGGGTCGACGGCGACCGACGACGCCGCCTCGCGGAGGGCCCGCGCCCCGGCCACTCCGTTCTCCCGGAAGTCCAAACAGGAGATCGTACCGGTCCGCCGCGCGAACCGGAGCGTTCGGCGCATCGCCGACACGAGGTCGGCGCGGTCGGCGGCCGCCAGCCGCCGGTGTTTCAGGCTCTCCGGCGGGGCCACCGCCTCGTCGAGCGACAGCCCGACGGCCGCCTCCTTCGCGACGGAGTCCCCTAGATGCGTGTGGGCGTTGACGAACGCGGGCAGGACGATGTCGGTCGACTCCGTGTCGGTCTCCTCGACGGCCTCGATCCGACCGTCGTCGACGACGAGACGCCCGCGAGTCGGCTCGAACGACTCGCCGGCGAGGACGGTCCCGGTGAGTTCCTCCATACCGACACTGCGGATCGGATAACGATATGGTTTTCTGAACGCGATTCGCGAACGGACCGAGAACTGGACTGGCCGTCGGCGACGTATCCGTTACGGACCCGCGGACGAGCCGCTCGGGACGAACCCCGTCCGGACACGTCCACGATTACGCCTGCGAACCCGCTTCGCTCGGTTCACGACGCGGACCCGTCTCCTCGCGATAACTATAATGTTCTATAATGAGATTATATCGAACAGTTTGTGAAGATAAACAGATTTAATACACAATCTGTTCACTAGACGGAGTGAAGACGACCGATACCGGTTCGCCGTGCGGGTCGGCTACGGAGATTGGTCGCACGAGCCGAACGATGTCGGAATCCAACTCGAAAACGACGGTCGGAGCGCTCCCGGACGCGACGGCGGAGACGCCGTTCGCGCCCGTCGCACTCACGTGGCTCGCCTGGTCGCTGTTCGCCGCGAGCCTCGCGGTCCTCGTCGCCCGAGTCCGATTCGGTTTCGCCCCGGCGGTCCCCGGCGCGTTCGCCGTCGACGGACTCACCGTCCTGATGTGGGTGGTCGTCGCCTTCTTCGGCGGCGTCGTCCACAGCTACTCGCGCCGGTACATGGCGGGAAGCGCCCACGAGACGCGGTTCTTCCTCGCCGTGTTCGCCTTCGAGGTGACCGTGATGGCCCTCGTCGCGGCCGACCACCTCGCCGCGTTCGGACTGCTGTGGCTGGCGATGGGGCTGGTGATGGCGAGGCTCATCGGCGTCGTCGACGGGTGGAGACAGGCGCGGGCCGCCGCGTCGCTCGCTCGGCGGTACTTCGTCGCCAGCAGCGCGCTCCTCGGCGTCGCGCTGGCCGCGCTCTGGCGGACGACCGGCGCCACGACGGTCTCCGGCGTCGCCGCGGCCGCCGACGGGCTCGGCGGACCGCTGTGGGTCGTCGCCGCGGGCGCGCTCGTCCTCGCGGCGATGATCCAGTCCGCGCTGCTTCCGTTCCACGGCTGGCTGCTCTCGTCGATGACCGCCCCCACGCCGGCGTCGGCGCTGATGCACGCCGGGTTCGTCAACGCCGGCGGCGTCCTGCTGCTCCGGTTTGCGCCGGTCGTCACCGTCGACGCCGGCCTCATGCTCGCTATCGTCGCGGTCGGCGCGACCAGCGCGCTGCTCGGGAAGCTCCTCAAGTCCGTCCGGCCGGACGTCAAGAGCAAGCTGGCCTGCTCGACGGTGGGGCAGATGGGATTCATGATCATGCAGGCCGGTCTGGGGTTCTTCGGGGCCGCCGTCACCCACCTCATCCTGCACGGCTTCTATAAGGCCTACCACTTCCTCGGTGCGGGCGGTGCGGTCGAACGGACGGCCCCGAGCGGGCAGACGGCCCCCCGGACGGGCGTCTCCGGCGTCGCCGACGGCGCGGTGACGCTGCTGACCGGATTGGCGGGCGGCGCGGCGTTCGTGCTCCTGACGGGGAAGGGAACGAGCGTCGACTCCGGCCTGCTGCTCGTCCTGTTCGTGGTGTTCACGACCCTCCACGCGGCGCGGGGCGCGGTCCGGCACGCGTCGCTGCCGCCGGCGGTCCGCTACGGGGCGGTCCCGCTGGTCTTCCTGCCGGCGATCACCGTGTACGCGCTCGTTTACAGGGGCGTCTCGTCGCTCCTCACCGGGCTCCCGGTCGTCGCGGCGCCGACCGAACTGACCGCGCTACACGGGCTCGTGGCCGCCGCCTTCCTCGCCGCGTACGTGGCGATAGAGACCGGCGTCCACGAGCGCAGTCGCCGGCTCTACGTCGCGCTCCTGAACTGGGGCCACCCGTCGTCCGGAACCGTGCTGACGAACGCAGAGGAGTACGACAACGGAGGAGTTCAATGAGCACTCAATCCACTATCCGAGACGGCATCGACGACGCGGCGGCGACGGTCGGATCGGTCTGGCCGATCCACTCGTTCGTGACGGCGAACCCCCTCTCGGGGTTCGAGAACATACCGTTCGACGAGGCGGTGACGCAGGCCGCCGACGTGTTGGGCGGACGCGGCTACCCGAGCCGAGAGGTCTTCCGCGCGGCGCTGGACGACGGCCGGATCGACCGCGAGACGCTCGCCGCGGAGCTCGCCGACCGCGGCTACGAGGCCGACCCGGAGACGCTGCTCGAACGCGTGGACGCGTCGGTCGAGTCGGCGGCGCCGGACGGCGGAGCCGAGCGGGTCGATCACGTGCTGACGAAGTGGCTGTCGGCGTTCCTCGACGAGGGCGGCGCCGCGTGGCCGATGCCGAACCGCGACGAGGGGTTCTACGCCGCCTTCCGCGAGCTGGCACCGCACGACGCCGACGTCCCGGACGAGGGGGTCGTCGCGTCGCTCCCGGAGACCCCGACCGAGGCCATCGAGGCCGTCTTGGAGCCGTACCCGGAGAGCCAGTGGGTCCCCGTCTTCGAGGAACAGCTGGCCGCGCTTCCGGGCTGGGCCGGGTTCATCAAGCAGCGCGCGGACGACGAGGGGGCGTGGCAGTCGGCCCACCCGATCACGCTCGCGGACTACGTCGCGGTCCGTCTCGCGCTCCTCGACGGGTTCGGCGTCGATGTCGAGCCGTCCACTGATCCCGGGAGCGCCGACGCCGATCCGGCCGACGAGCTCGCCGAGGCGTTTCTGAGCGCCTGGGAGGCGAGCTACCGCTCCGAGGTCGTCGGGCGCGTGACCGCCGAGAGCCGGTCGCTCGCCGAGAGCCGGTCCCTGGCCGGCTGCGAGTCGCCGGACGAGAGCGACCCGCCGGCCGGGGGCGACTCCTCGGGCGAGAGCGACCCGTCGGCCCGCCCCGACGCGCAGTTGGTGTTCTGCATCGACACGCGGTCGGAGGTGATCCGGCGTCACATCGAGGACGAGGGCGAGTACGAGACCCACGGGTACGCCGGCTTCTTCGGCGTTCCGATGGAGTATCAGGCGTACGACGCCGACGTGTCGGTCGACGCCTGCCCGCCCATCCTCGATCCCCGGCACCGCATCAGCGAGATACCGACCGACGGAGACGCGCAGGCGCGCCGCGACCGCCGGTCGAGCGTCCGCGAGGTCGCGGGTGACGTCGTCAAGAAGCTGAAGACGAACCCCGCCAGCGCCTTCGGCTTCGTGGAGAACGCGGGGAGCGGGTACGGACTGGCGCTCGCGGCCCGCACGCTGGTGCCGAGCCGCGTTCGCGACCTGTTGGGGGCCGCGGACGACGCGGTGCCCGACGACCGCGAGTTCTGCGAGCAGACCGTCCACCACCAGCACGCCTACGCCGGCGATCTCCCGATCGGACTGATCCAAGAGGAGAAGGTCGAGTACGCCGCGACCGCGTTCGATCTGATGGGCTGGACGGAGTTCGGCCGGCTCGTGGTGTTCGCCGGCCACGCGAGCGAGACGACCAACAACCCCTACGACTCGAGCCTCGACTGCGGCGCGTGTGCCGGCAACCCCGGCGGGCCGAACGCCCGCGTCCTCGCGGCGATCTGCGCCGACCCCGACGTGAAGGCGGCGCTGCGCGAGCGCGGCTTCGACGTCCCCGACGACACCGTCTTCCTCGCCGGCGAACACAACACGACGACCGACGAGATCGAGCTCTACGGGGACGTGCCCGAGAGCCACGCGGACGACCTCGCGGCGCTGCGCGCGGACCTCGCGGCGGCCCGCGAGAGCGCGGCCGCCGAACGCGCGGACGCGATGGGCGCCGACGCCTCGGCGGGCGTCGGCGAGACCGAGCGCCGCGCCGGCGACTGGGCCGAGACGCGCCCCGAGTGGGGACTGGCCGGCAACGCGGGCTTCGTCGTCGGGCCCCGCGAGCTGACGAGCGACCTCGACCTGGACGGCCGCGCGTTCCTCCACTCGTACGACTGGTCGACCGACCCCGACGGCGACGCGCTCGAGGCGATCCTCGCCGGGCCGATGGTCGTCACCCAGTGGATCAACGCGCAGTACTACTTCTCGACCGTCGACAACGCGACCTACGGGAGCGGGTCGAAGGCGACGCAGAACCCCGTCGGCAACGTCGGCGTCTACCAGGGGAACGGCGGCGATCTGATGACCGGGCTCCCCAGCCAGTCGCTGATGGCCGCCGACGGCGTCCCGTACCACCAGCCGCTCCGCCTCTCGACGGTCGTGCACGCCCCCGTGGAACGCGTCACCGACGCGCTGGCCGACCACGACGAGGTGACGGAACTGCTGGACAACGACTGGCTCTCGTTGACGGTCGTCGACCCGACGCGCGACCACCGCGCGTTCGAGTACGAGCGCGACCTGAGCTGGGCACCGGCCTCGGAGCCGGCCGCCGCCGAGCCGGAGGCGCCGACCGAAACCGAACCGGAGGCGCCGACCGAAACCGAACCGGAGGCGCCGACCGAAACCGAACCGGAGGCGCCGGTCGCTCCCACCGTCGCGGACGACTGAGCCGTCCCTGCGGTCCCGTTCTGTCTCCTTCCGCGCTCCGCGTGACCGAGTACCACCGCGGCGACAGCGTTAAATCGGTGTACAGACTTGTACATCACAACGCGAAGTAATACATCGGTGAACACTATGGATATCAACGACACGGTCGAACGCGTGACGGACGGGACGGATCTGACTGTCGAGGAGTCGCGCGAGGCCGCGCGGCTGGTCTTCGAGGAGGCCACGGAGGCGCAGATCGGCGCCCTCCTCGCCGCCCTCCGGGCGAAGGGCGAGACCGAGGCCGAGATCGCCGGCTTCGCGCAGGGGATGCGCGACGCCGCCCGCACGATCGAGCCGGCCCGCGAGCCGCTCGTCGACACCTGCGGGACGGGCGGCGACGACTACGACACGATCAACGTCTCGACGACCGCCGCGATCGTCGCCGCGGGCGCGGGCGTCACGGTCGCCAAGCACGGCAACTACTCAGTCTCCTCCTCCTCCGGGAGCGCCGACGTGCTGGAGGTCGCGGGCGCCGACGTCGAGGCCGAGCCGCCGGCGGTCGAGGACGCCATCGAGGCCGACGGGATCGGCTTCATGCTCGCGCCCGTCTTCCACCCGGCGATGAAGGCCGTGATCGGCCCGCGCAAGGAGCTCGGGATGCGGACGATATTCAACGTGCTCGGCCCGCTCACCAACCCCGCCGGCGCCGACGCGCAGGTGCTCGGCGTCTACGACCCCGACCTCGTCGGGACGATCGCCCGGTCGCTCGCGCGCATGCCCGTCGAGCACGCGCTGGTGGTCCACGGCGCGGGGATGGACGAGATCGGGATCCACGACGAGACGGTCGCCGCCGAGGTCGTCGGCGACGAGGTGACCGAGTTCACGATCGCGCCGGAGGACCTCGGGCTCGACCGCGCCCCGATCGAGGACGTCTCGGGCGGGACGCCGGCGGAGAACGCGGCCGACCTGCGGGGGATCGTCGACGGCTCCGTCACGGGGCCGAAGCGCGACCTGATCCTCGCGAACGCGGGGGCGGCGATCTACGTCGCCGGCGAGGCCGACACGCTCGCGGCGGGCGTCGAGCGGGCCGCCGAGGCGATCGACTCCGGCGCGGCCGCCGAGAAGTTCGCGGCGCTGTGCGGCGACGACGGGATCGCGGAGGGAGCGGCGACCCCGGCGGACGACGCCGAGGAGGCGACGACCGCCGGCTCGGAGGGCGACGACTGATGGCCCGGGTGAAGATCTGCGGGCTCACGGACGCCGCGGACCTCCGGGCCGCGGTCGACGCGGGCGCGGACGCGGTCGGCGTGATCTCGGAGGTGCCGGTCGACTCCGGGCGCGAGGTCGACTCGGCGACGGCGGCGGAGCTGCTCGCGGACGTCCCGCCGTTCGTCACGGCGACGCTGGTCACGATGCCCGACTCCGCCGAGCGCGCGGTCGAGCTCCTGCGGACGGTCGGTCCGGACGCGATTCAGCTCCACGGCGAGTGGACGCCCGACGAGATCCGGTACATCCGCGCGGAGACGGAGCGGAAGGTGCTGCTCGCCGTCGACGCCGACGACCCGGCCCGCGCCGAGGAGTTCGACGCGGTCGCCGACGCGCTCGTGATCGACTCGACCGACGACTCCGGCGCCGGCGGCACCGGCGAGGCCCACGACTGGGCGAAGACGGGCGAGCTGGCGGCCCGGCTCACGTCGCCGGTCGTGCTCGCGGGCGGGCTCACGGCCGACAACGTCGCCGAGGCCGTCCGCGTCGCCGACCCGTACGCCGTCGACGTCGCCTCCGGCGTCGAGCTGGCGGACGGGCGGAAGGACCACAACGCGGTGGCCCGGTTCGTCGCCAACGCGGGCCGGGAGATGGAGCTCGCATGAGCGACGACGGCTCCCCGCTCGACCGCTCGAAGGCCGCGTTCGTCGAGCTCGCCGACGACGCGGAGAAGCCGGTCGTCGTCCGGGCGTCCGCGGCGCTCGACGCCGACGTGACCCCGCTCGCGGCGTACGCGACCCTCGTCGGCGACGGGCCGTACGGGTTCCTCCTGGAGTCCGGCGAGAAGGTCGCCTCCAGCGACCCCGACGGCGCGTTCACGTCGGGCGGGAAGGCCGACCGGCACGCCCGCTACTCGTTCGTCGGCTACGACCCCGAGGCGATCGTCTCCGTCCACCCCGACCGCACCGAGGTGACCCGGCTCGGGCCGGCGGCGGAGTTCGTCGGGGACGGATCTGAGAAAGAGATCGGCCCCGGCGCGGGCGACGCGGTCGACCGGATCCGCGCGTCGTTCCCCGACGTGAGCCTGCGCGGGTTCCCCGACACCGACCGGCAGATCCTCTCCGGCGGGTTCGTCGGCTTCCTCGCGTACGAGGCCGTCTACGACCTCTGGCTGGAGGAGGTCGGCGTCGAGCGCCCCGAGACCGAGTTCCCGGACGCCGAGTTCGCGTTCACGACCCGCACGGTCGTCTTCGACGAGAAGGAGGGGAGCGCCGAGCTCGTCTTCACGCCGGTCATCGGCGTCGACGACGACCCGGCGGCGGTGTACGACGACCTCGTCGCCGAGGCGGAGCGGGTGAGCGCCGAGCTCCGCGAGGCCGCGCCGCCGGAGCCCGACGGGATCCGAGTCGACGCGGAGTCCGCGGACCCACGCGAGGCGTACGAGGAGGCGGTCCGGACCGCGAAGCGCCACGTCCTCGACGGCGACATCTACCAGGGCGTGATCTCGCGGAGCCGGGAGCTCCGCGGCGAGGTCGACTCGCTGGGGCTGTACGCGGCGCTCCGCGAGGTGAACCCCTCGCCGTACATGTACGTGCTGCGCCACGACGACCGGAGCATCGTCGGCGCGAGCCCGGAGACGCTGGTGTCGGTGCAGGGCGACCGGATCGTCTCGAACCCCATCGCGGGCACCTGTCCCCGCGGGACGAGCCCGGTCGAGGACCGCCGGCTCGCCGGCGAGATGCTCGCCGACGCGAAGGAGCGCGCGGAGCACACGATGCTCGTCGACCTCGCGCGCAACGACGTCCGGCGCGTCTCGGAGGCGGGATCGGTCCGCGTCGAGGAGTTCATGAACGTGCTGAAGTACAGCCACGTCCAGCACATCGAGTCGACCGTCACGGGGACGATGGCGGCCGACGCCGACGCCTTCGACGCCACGCGCGCGACGTTCCCGGCCGGCACGCTCACGGGGGCGCCGAAGGTGCGCGCGATGGAGATCATCGAGGAGTTAGAGACCACGCCGCGGGAGGCGTACGGTGGCGGCGTCGGCTACTACGCGTGGACCGGCGACGCGGACTTCGCCATCGTGATCCGGACCGCGACGCTCGACGAGTCGCCGGCGGGCGCGAGCGGTCCGGACGAGGCCGCCGTGACCGTCCGGGCCGGCGCCGGGCTCGTCGCCGACTCCGATCCGGCCGCCGAGTACGAGGAGACCGAGCAGAAGATGGACGGCGTGCTGACCGCGATCGACCGGATCCGGGACGAGGAGTCGCCCGCGGACGACCCCCTCCCCGCCGGCGCGGAGGTCGACGAATGAACGTCGTCGTCGTCGACAACTTCGACTCGTTCACCTACAACCTCGTCGAGTACGTCTCCGATCAGACGCTCGACGGCGAGGACGACGCGAGCGGGGACCCGGAGCCGATCGACGTCGAGGTGTTCAAGAACACCGCGTCGCTGGCGGCGATCCGCGACGCCGACCCGGACGCGGTTATCATCAGCCCCGGCCCTGGTCACCCGAAGAACGAGCGCGACGTGGGCGTGACGACGGCCGTGCTCCGGGAGCTCTCGCCCGAGGTCCCGACGCTCGGCGTCTGTCTCGGCCTAGAGGCCGCCGTGTACGAGTACGGCGGGACCGTCGGTCACGCGCCGGAGCCGATCCACGGCAAGGCGTTCCCGGTGGATCACGACGGCGAGGGGGTGTTCGCCGGGCTCGACCAGGGGTTCCGCGCCGGGCGGTACCACTCGCTGGCCGCCACGGCGGTCCCCGACGCCTTCGCGGTGACGGCGACGACGGACCACGAGGACGACGAGATCGTGATGGGGATCCGCCACCGCGAGCACCCGATCGAGGCCGTGCAGTTCCACCCGGAGAGCGTGTTGACCGCGGCCGGCCACGACCTGATCCGGAACTTCCTCGAAGCCGTCTGAGGCGGACGTCGAGACCGCGCGGCGACGCGGGTCCTACTTCGCTCCCTCGTCCGCCGACTCCCCGCTCGCCTCGCGGTCGCCCTCCGTCTCCTCTTCGGTGCCGGCGTCGCCCTCCGTCTCCTCTTCGGTGCCGGCGTCGCCCTCCGTCTCCTCTTCGGTGCCGGCGTCGCCCTCCGTCTCCTCTTCGGTGCCGGCGTCGCCCTCCGTCTCCTCCTCGTCGTCTTCGTCGTCCGCGTCGCGTCCGGCGAGCCCGACGAGGTGGCCGACCTCCGGGAGGATTATCTCGTCGACGCCGAGCCGGACCGCGTTCTCGGAGCCGGGGAGACAGAAGACGGGCGTGGCGGAGACGATCCCGGCCGTCGCCCGCGACCCGATGGTCCGCGTCCCGACCTCGGCCTCCGAGCGCCGGCGGAACAGCTCGCCGAAGCCGGGGAGCTTCTTCGCGAAGAGGCCGTCGACCGCCTCCGGCGTCACGTCGTCCGGCGTCACGCCGGTGCCGCCGGTGGTGACGACGACGTCGGCGTCCTTCCGGCGGGCCAATCGGTCTACGGTCCCCTGCACGCTGTCGTACTCGTCCGGGACCAGCTCGCGGACGGCGACCTCGTGGCCCGCGTCCTCGAACGCGGCGGCGACGTGGTCGCCGGACGGGTCCTCGTCGAGCGAGCGCGAGGACGACACCGTCACGACCGCGACCTCGACCGACTCGGCGTCGTGGTGGTGATGGTCGTGGCCGCGGTCGTCATCGTGGTGGTGGTCTCCGTCGTGGTGGTCTCCGTCGTCGTGGTGGTGGTCGTGGCCGCGGTCGCCGTCTTCCCCGCGGCCGCCGTCCGCGTCCTCTCCGCTGTCGCCGCCCTGTCCGTGGTCCGCTTCGCCCTCGCCGTGGTCGTGCGCGTCGCTCATGGCACCACGTTTCCCGGCGACGGTGAAAACACCACCACCTCCGACCCCCGGACGCGGCGGTCGCCCGGTTCGCGCGCTATCGGACCGACCTAGGGCCAGTCGTCCCGCGACGACTCCTCGGGCGCCTCCTCCTCGTCCGGCTCGTCCGCCGCGAGGATCCACCCCGCGGCCTGGGCCGCGTCCTCGACGTGGAGGAACTCCCAGCCGGTGGCCTCGGCGACCGCCTCGTCCTCGTCGTCGACGCCGACGAACACGTGCCGGTCCGTGTCGAACTGGCCGGCGATGTTCTCCAGGCTCTCCTCGACGCCGCGCGGGCCCGAGAAGAAGTCCTGGCGAACGCGGTGTTTGCGCGTGAAGTTGGTGACGACGTACGTCGGCTTCTCGCTGACCACGCCGACGTACTCCGTCCACTGCCGGGCGTTGTTGAACACGTCGTTGGGGTCCGCGAGCGTCTTCAGCGCCTCCAGCTCGAACGCGAGCGTCATGTCGGTAGATCCGCCACTGTCCATGGATCCGTGTTCGCGCGGCGAGCGAAAACAACTTCGCTTCGGGGGTGGCGTTCGCGTGGGACCGACGTCGCCTCTCCGACCCTCAGCGCGTGCGAACCTGGTAGTAGTCGGTGAACTTCACGAAGTCGCCGTCGTCGAGGTCGCCGTGTTCCGGCGCCGTTCTCGGTCGCCCGGCGAGCTTCCGCACGAGGATCTGTGCGTCCTCGCCGAGTTCGTCGTAGTGACGCACGCGAGCACCCGGCGGGATCCAGCCGGTCCGCCGGAGCCGAAGCCGTCGCCCCGTCTCTCGGAGTGGCATACGATAACGCATGTCACGATTAATCATAAACGTTGCGTCGGTTCCGAGCGAGCGGGTCGAACGAGCGTAAACGGAGCGACCGGAGAAACGGACGGATCGGGGGCGAGCGTCCCGCGTTACTGCTCGGTCGTCGCCGCCAGGTCGTCGACGGAGAAGCCGGGCTCCATGAGGAGATCCGTCTGATCGCTCACGTCGCGGCCCTCGCGCATGAGCTGTTTGAACGCGGACTGCGGGGAGAGGTCGCCGATGAGGACGCCGCCGACGACCTTGCCGTCCTTGAGGGCCACGCGGCGCCACTCGCCCTCGGCCGTGGTCGCCTCGACCGAGTCGTCGCCGATGGTCGGGTGGCCGAACGAGAGGAACGGGAAGTCGAAGTGGGTGATCGAGTACGAGGAGACCCACTCGAACGCCTCGCTGCCGTAGTCGAGCATGTTGCGGGCGGCGATCGTTCCCTGCTCCTTCGCCGAGCCCCACGAGCCGTTCTTCCCCTGCTCGCCGAGGACCAGATCGTTGAACGTGGTGATGTCGCCGGCCGCGAACACGTTGTCGACGTTGGTTCGCATGTACTCGTCGACGGCGATGCCGTTGTCCGTCTCCAGCGGGGTCTGCTCGACGATCTCGGTGTTGAAGTTCAGGCCGATCGCGACGCCCGCGAAGTCGCACTCGTAGCGCTCGCCGTTCGGGTCAACTGCGGCCTCGACGTGGCCGTCGTCGTCGACCTCGAAGTGATCGACGCCGGAGCCGAAGACGGGCTCGACGCCGCGCTCGCGCATCGCGTCGTGCATGATCGACGCGCCCTCCTCGGAGAGCGCGTAGCGCCACCAGCAGTCGCCGCGCATCAGGTACTTCGCCTCGACATCCTGCGCGCCGCAGATGGCCGCGAAGTCGATCCCGAGGAGCCCCGCACCGACGATGACAGCCCGCTCGGCGCCCTCGACGCTCTCTTTGATCCGCCGAGCGTCCTGGAACGTCCAGAAGTGGTGGATCCCGTCCGCGTCCGCGTTCTCGACGGGGAGCTGCTGGGGGGTGCCGCCGATCGCGAGCAGGAGGGAGTCGTACTCGAACGTCTCGCCCTCGTGGGTGTGGACCGCGTCGTTCTCCACGTCGATGTCGACGACGACGGTGTTGAGCCGGAGGTCGACGTCGTGCTCGTCGTACCATTCCTCTTGGTGGATCGAGATCGGCGCCTCGGGGAGCTTCCCCTTCGCGTACTCTTTGATCAGGATCCGGTTGTAGAGGGACTCTCCCTCGTCGGTGAGAACCGTGATCTCGGCGTCAGGCGCTTGCTCGCGCAGCGTCTCGGCCGCGGACGCACCCGCGATACCGTCCCCGACGATCACGTACGAATCGCTCATGTGCGGGCGTTCGGATTCGGGGTTAATGTGGGTTGCCATCCGCACTGATACCCGTGATACACTTGCGCTCGAGGCCGCGGTCGGACTTATTCACCGCCGTGGTCGCCGCCACCGGCGGGTTCGGCGGGGAAATCGCGCTCGCCCGCCTCGATCCGAGCGTCGAGCCAGTTCTCCGTCGGCGTCAGCGGACACTCGTACGCGTGGTTGTACGCGCACGTGGGGTTGTACGCGACGTTGAAGTCGAGCGTCCACTCCCCGTCGACGCGGTCGCGGTCGGGCATGAGGTCGAGGTAGCGCCCCGCTCCGTACGTCTCCTCGCCGTTGGTGTCGTCGCGGAAGGGGACCCAGAACCGGTCCGAGCCGTCGGTCGGACGGTACGCCTGTAGCGAGTGCGCGTCGCCGTCGAACTCGAACCTGAACTCCCCCCATCTGCGGTACGTCTGCTCGCCGTCCGCGGTGGTCTCGACGGATATCGTCTCCGTCTCGTCGTGCTCGTGGAGCGGGAGCACGAAGCGATACGCCGGGTCGGGGTCGTAGAACGAGAGCCCGGGGAACGCGTCGCCGCGCATCTCGATCGGCAGCGGCGACCGCGCCGACTCCCGGAACTGCTCCTCTTTCGCGCGACGCTCCCGTTCGATCCGCCGCGCCCAGTCGTCGGTCTCGTTCGCGTTCATCACACCGTAATATTGTGCTTACTATGCAATAACAATTGCGTCGGTCCGTGCGGCGGTGGACCGCCGCCGCGACCGCGGTCCGTCGCGGCCGAGGCGCCACAGATTCAAGGACGTGCCGACCTAACGAGACGTATGAAGATCCGGCAGAACATCCGCCACTGGGCCGCCAAGAAGGCGTTGACGACGCCGGTCGTCGGCGACGTCGCGAACGACAAGCTGGTCGACCTCCACACGAGCATCTTCCTGAACAAGGCCGACGAACAGCGCCGGGAGGAGCGCCGCGAGCACCTCGACGACTTCTTCGACGCGACGATGGACACCTACGTCGCCGGCTTAGAGACCGGCTTCCCGGAGGCCGAGGCCCGCGAGATCACGCACGTCCAGGCCAACTTCGACTTCTTCAACCACGGCTGGACGGAGATGATGGAGATCCCGGGCGACGAGTTAGAGGAACATTACCGACGCTACGAGGAGTTCTTCACCGAGCACGGGATCACGATCGACGACCCGCTCGGTGACTTCCGGCCGATCGAGGGCGTCGCCGTCGCCCCCGAGACGCCCGAGCGGCTGGAGACCGCGGAGTACGAGAACGCGCTCGCCGGCTTCGCCGACGACGTGTACGTCCATACCGACGACGGCGAGACGGTCGTCGGCGGGGGGGCCGAGGAGCCCGAGGACGTCGACCCGTCGGCCGCGCCCGGGCTCGACGAGGACGAGGCGAGCGCGTAACGAAGCCGGTCGCCCCGAGAGCCGCCCACGTTTATACTTCGGCGGCGAGAGCGGGCGACATGAACCGCGGTCAATCGTTTCTCCTCCTCCTCATCGGTATCGTCGCGCTGTTGACGCTGTTCGTCATCCTCCCGTTCGTCGAGTACGTGGTCGCGTCGGCGATCCTCGCGTACGTCCTCTACCCGTTCCACGTGCGGCTCTCGAGATGGCTTCGGGACCGCCTCGCGGGCCACGTGCGGGAGTCGGTGTCGACCCGGCTCGGCCGCATGCTCTCGGGCATCTCGCTCATCCTCGCGTCCGTCGTCGCCGTCATCATTCCGCTCGCGTACATCTCGTGGGTTTTCATCCGGGACCTCACCGAGATCGCCCGCGGGAACACGGAGATCGACGTGAGCGCCATCGAGGCCGAGCTCGCGGTGCTCACCGGCCGGGAGATCGACGTCGGCGAGGTGCTCGCGATGGCCGGACAGCTCCTCGTCGAGACGCTGTTCGGCGGAGTCAGCGGGGTCGTCACCACGGCGCTTCGGGCGTCCGTCGGCCTCTCTCTGGCGCTGTTTCTCGTCTACTACACGCTGCTCGACGGACCGGCGTTCGTGGGCTGGATCCGGGACACGAGCCCGCTTCCCGCGGAGGTCACCGCCGACCTCGTCGACCGCGTCGACGCGATGACCCGCGGCGTGGTGATCGGACACATCGCCGTGGCGCTGCTGCAGGCGCTGGTCGCCGGCGTCGGCCTGTGGGCGGCCGGCGTCCCGAACGTCGTCTTCTGGACGTTCGTCATGGCCGTGCTCGCGCTGCTGCCGCTGATCGGGGCGTTCTTCGTCTGGGGGCCGGCCGCGGCGTACCTCGTCGTCGTCGACCAGGTCACGGCCGGGGTGTTGCTCGCGCTGTACGGGGTGTTCGTCATCGCGCTGGTGGACAACTACGCCCGGCCGATCGTCATCGACCAGCAGGCGCACCTGAACCCCGCGGTGATCCTCCTCGGCGTGTTCGGCGGGATCTACTCGGTCGGGTTCACCGGGCTGTTCGTCGGCCCCATCGTCATCGGCGTGCTCGCGGCGACGCTGGAGACGTTCCGCGAGGACTACGACGCGATCGGCGGCGGGTAGGCGGCGTGATTTAGCGGGTAGCCGGCGGCGTGATTTAAACCGATCAGCCGCGTACACGGACCTATGGCAACCGCCGCCCGATCCCGGCTGCCGGACCGCCGGGACGCCCTCCTGATCGTCGCCGCCGCCGTCGCGGTCAACCTGATCGGGGCGGTCGGCGTCCCCTTCACCGCCACCGAGAGCGCGTGGTTCGCCGAGCTCGCGCTGCCGGCGTACTACCCGCCCGGGTGGGCGTTCGGCGTGGTCTGGCCGATACTGTACGCGCTGCTCGGCGCCGCCGCGGCGCTCGTCTACCTCCGTGGCCGCGACGCCCGCGACGCCCGAATCGCCCGCGACGCCCGGACCGCGCTCGGCCTGTTCGCCGTCCAGCTCGGCGTCAACGTCGCGTGGTCGCCCGTCTTCTGGGGGCTCGAACGCCCAGACCTCGGGCTCGCCGTGCTCGTCGCGCTCCTCCCGCTCGTCGCCGCGACGATCCTCGCCTTCGACCGCGTCGACCGGCGCGCCGCGGCCCTGCTCGTCCCCTACCTCGCGTGGGTCTGTTTCGCGACCGCGCTCAACTACGGGATCTGGGCGCTGAACTGAGCCGGTCGGTCACCCTGACTCCGGCTCCTCTCCGAGTCGCTCCGCGATGAACCGCCGCTCGCGGGGGTCGAGCTCGCGGTCGTCCTCGCGGAACGCCCGGAGCCCGGCCCGGTACCGCTCCCCGTCACCGTCGCTCTCCGGGGCAGGCTCGGTCGCCGGGCGCTCCAGCTCCAGCTCGGCGAGCCCGGTCCGCTCGCCCGTGTACGCGAAGCCGGACTTGTGGAGCGCCGCGTAGGCGAACGGGTTGTTCACGGCGATCCGGACCCGGTCGTAGCCGTCCGCCGCGAGCCGCGAGACGGTCCGGTCCACGAGCCGCGGACCGAGCCTCTCTCCTCGGCGTGCGACGTGGACGGTGACGTACCGGAGGCGGCAGCAGGCGGGGTCGGTCCGGTCGGGGGAGAAGGAGACCGCGGCGACCACGTCGTCGTCGAACTCGCTCGCCTCGACGGTCGGCGGCAGCGGCTCCTCCGGCTCCCACCGCGGGACCGCCGGCGAGCCGTCGGGCGTCCGGAGGACGGCCTTCCCGGGCTTGCCCACGACGAACTTGCCGGCGTAGGCGAACGCGCGGTAGTCCAGCCGCAGGGTCGCCCCGGAGCCCGGATCGCCGACGAGCGCGTACTCCATGCCTGCGCTACGGCCCGTTCGGATAAATACGGAGCGGCGCCCCCGCGGCCTGTTAAGTGGCTCCGCCGCCGAGAGCGACCATGTACGGCCTCGGCGACGTCCGCTTCTTCGACCGGGTGGCCCCCCTGTACGACCGCGTCATGCCGCCGGCGAACGGCGAGGCGCTGGCCGCGGGGCTCGCCCACGCGACGCGACCGATCGACCGCCTGCTCGACGTCGGCGGGGGGTCGGGGCG